>NZ_PCZF01000020.1:0-35868 GCF_002554115.1 Lactobacillus sp. UMNPBX4 | reverse complement strand
CAATTGACTTATTGAGATATTCTCATCTTTCCATTTACGATAAATTTCTATTTTTTGTTCTTTATTAAATTTAGACATAGTAAAAGACCTAAAAGTGTCTCACTTTTAGGTCTCACTTCATTCATGTCCTAGATCATTTTTTATATTTGATAAATCAAATTTTTAATTGCTTCGTCACCGAATTTTTTATTTTGATTAATTAAAATTCCTGCACATGCTTCACTATCACTTAGAGCATTGTGATGGTGCCATAGTTCTACATCTAAAGCATCTGAAACTGTATCTAACTTATGATTAGGTAGTTCAGGCTCAAATAACTTGCTTGTAGCTAAAGTATCGATGACCAAATAATGAGGTTCTTCGATGTTATAACGAGCTAGGCTTTGACGCATCACGTTGGTATCAAATCTAGCATTATGAGCAGCGACTAACATACCTGGTTGATATAATCCCTTTATTTTTGGCCAAACCTCAGCCATGGTCGGTGCATTTTTGACATCATCGGCAGTAATTTGATGTACTTGAATATTGCGAGCATCAAAAGACATTTGCGGATTAATCACTGTGTAAAAACGATCTACAATCTTATTGTCTCTAACCATTACTAAAGCTAAAGAACAAGCACTTTCAGGAAAATGATTAGCTGTTTCAAAATCCATTGCAATAAAATTCATAATTTTCTCCTTTGAAAATAAAGTATCACATTATTATGGGTGAAGCTAGGCTCTATATGATGTAAAATAAAACAAGAAACTATAAGGGGGCAAAATTGTGGAATTACTTGATCTGAAAAAACAAGGAATTAATATTAAAGAGCAAATTCCATTAAGTAGATATACTTTTACTAAAACTGGTGGGGAAGCGGAATACTTAGCCTTTCCTAAGAGCACTGATGAAGTAGAAAAATTAGTGAAAGTTACTCGTGAAAATAAGATTCCATTAACGATTATTGGTAATGCCTCAAACCTGATTATTCGCGATGGCGGAATAGATGGTTTAGTTATTATTTTAACGGATTTAAAAGAAATAAAAGTAAAAGATAATAAAGTAACAGCTGATGCAGGCGCAAAAATTGTTGATACTGCTTTTACAGCAGCCCATCATGGACTAAGCGGCATGGAATTTGCTGCAGGAATTCCAGGTAGTATAGGCGGTGGCGTATTTATGAATGCCGGGGCCTATGGCGGTGAAATGCAAGAAGTAGTAGAAAGTGTCAATGTTTTAACAAGAGCCGGAGAATTTAAGACTTATTCCAATAAAGAAATGGAATTCAGTTATCGTCATTCTTTAGTGCAGGATAATGGTGACATCGTACTTAGCGCTACCTTCTCATTAACTCCAGGAGATAGGTTGGAAATCTTAGATCATATGCATTATTTAAATGCATTGCGTCGCTATAAGCAACCGCTTGAGTATCCTTCATGTGGTAGTGTATTTAAACGACCAACAGGTCACTTCGTAGGGCCAATGATTATTAAAGCAGGTTTGCAAGGTAAACAAGTTGGTGGTGCTCAAGATTCAACCAAACACGCTGGCTTTATTGTTAATAAGGGCGGAGCTACTGCCACAGATTATCTTAATTTGATTCATTTGATTCAAAAAGTAATCAAAGAAAAATATGATATTGATTTACATACGGAAGTAAGAATCATCGGTAAAGAAAAATAAAATAGATTAACTAAAACAAACTACAGGCTATCAAACTTGTAGCTGTTTTTCATGTGGGGATGGAATGGATATTATTAAGTTAAAGCACATTACTAAGCAATATGATGATGGTTTCGTTGCGCTTAAGGATATTAATTTAACAATTGAATCGGGAAAATTTTATTCTTTGCTTGGCCCAAGTGGATCCGGTAAATCAACTATTTTGCGTATTATTGCTGGCTTTTCACAACCAAGTAGTGGGCAAGTCTTTTTCGATGGAAAAGACATTACAGATTTAGATGCAGCTAAGCGACATATTAATACTGTCTTTCAGAATTATGCACTTTTTCCGCATTTAAATGTCTTTGAAAATGTTGCTTTTGGTCTAAAGATTAAAAAGCAACCGATGGATAAAATTAAGCCTGCTGTTAAAGAGGCCCTCCATATGGTGCGCCTGGATGGGTATGCTAATCGTGAGATTTCTGAACTTAGTGGTGGTCAACAACAGCGTGTCGCAATTGCCCGGGCAATTGTTAATGAACCAAAAGTGTTGCTACTTGATGAATCACTGTCGGCTCTTGATAAGCGTTTGCGTAAAGACATGCAATTTGAATTGAGAGCTATTCAAAAGAAGCTTGGGATTACTTTTATTTTTGTTACTCATGATCAAGAAGAAGCTCTTTCAATGAGTGATGAAATTTTTGTTTTAAACGATGGCATGATCCAACAAAGCGGTAGTCCTGTTGCAATCTACGATGAACCGGTTAATGATTTTGTTGCGCGTTTTATTGGCGATTCTAATATCTTATCAGGACGAATGATTAAAGATTATGAAGTTGAATTTGCTAATAATAAGTTTAAATGTGCGGATGGTGGGATTAAACCAAACGAAAAGGTTGAAGTGGTAATTCGGCCTGAAGATTTGGATATTGTTGCACCTGAAAAAGGCAATATTGTAGTTACTGCGCAAACACAATTATTTTTAGGTGATCACTTTGAGATCAAAGCTTTAGATGCTAATGAAAATGAGTGGCTAATTCATTCAACTAATGGAGTGAAATTGGGTGAACGCGTGGGCTTGTTCTTTGATCCCGAAGATATTCACGTTATGCGGCTTAATGAAAGTCAGGAAGACTTTGATGCGCGGATAGAGAAGTATGAGGGGGATGAAAATGAAAACTAAAAAAGCTTTCTTTTTAGTCCCATATTTAGCTTGGATTATTTTATTTGTCATTTTGCCAATTTTGCTTATTTTATGGTATTCGTTCACAGATAGTAGTCATAGCTTTACTTTGAGTAATTACGTTACATTTTTTAAGAACGGTACTTTTCTTAAAATGATGATTAATTCGTTTTGGTATGCCTTTTTAATTACTTTAATTACACTACTGATTTCGTATCCTGCGGCTTATTTTTTAACCAAGATGAAAAATCAACAGTTATGGCTTTTGTTAATTATTTTGCCAACTTGGATTAATTTATTATTGAAAGCATATGCTTTTATTGGGATTTTGGGTAATAACGGTCTAGTAAATAAGTTTTTGCACTTGTTTGGCATCGGCCCCGTAAATATTTTATTTACCGACTTCGCTTTTATTTTTGTTGCAACTTACATTGAAATTCCATTCATGATTTTGCCAATTTTTAATGCGATTAAAGAAATTTCGCCAGCGGTAATCCAAGCGTCAGAAGATCTGGGAGCAAGCAAGTGGCAAACATTTCGCTATGTATTATGGCCATTGTCCCGTCCTGGAGTTGAAAGTGGTGTGCAAGCGATCTTTATTCCATCGTTATCACTATTTATGTTGACGCGTTTAATTGGTGGTAACAAAGTTATAACTTTAGGTACCGCAATCGAAGAGTATTTCATGACAACCATGAATTGGAACATGGGTGCCACGATTGGTGTGGTTTTGATCGTATTGATGATATTGGTAATGCTTCTTACCAATAAGAAGACTAAGAGGAAGAAGGTTAATCTATGAGAAACAAGCATTTAATAGCTAGAATCTATCTTTCTTTCACATTGGTTTTATTATATGTGCCTATTTTTTATTTGATTTATTTCTCTTTTTCAAGTGGAAAAAATATGAATAAGTTTGAGCATTTTACTTTTGCTCATTATCAAACTTTATTTCAAGATAATCGTTTACTAGCAATATTTTTAGAGACGATTTTATTGGCACTTCTCTCTAGTTTAATTGCGACGATTATTGGTACTTTTGGTGCGATTGCGATTAGTGCCATGAAAAAAGAAGCACATAAAAATACTACTTTAGCATTAAATAATGTATTGATGGTTTCACCTGACGTGATTATTGGTGCTAGTTTTTTGATTTTCTTTACTGCATTAGGAATAGGATTAAATTTCGGCTCCGTTTTACTTAGTCACATTGCTTTTTCTATTCCAATCGTAGTTTTGATGGTCTTGCCGCGACTTAACGAAATGGACTACTCTCTGATCGATGCCGCACGAGATTTAGGTGCTAATTCATGGCAAGTGTTTAGTCACGTATTGATTCCGACGATCATGCCGGGCATTTTTTCCGGTTTATTCATGGCATTAACATATTCACTAGATGATTTTGCCGTGACATTTTTTGTTACTGGAAATGGCTTTTCAACTTTGTCTGTAGAAATCTATTCAAGAGCACGTCAAGGGATTGATCTAGAAGTTAATGCCTTAAGTACAGTGATGTTTTTGTTCGTCTTACTTTTAGTAGGAATATATTACTTTATTACCACTAAAAAGAGCAGACGCAAGAATCATAGGGTAATAGGAGGATTGGTCAAATGAAAAAAATCATCATTGCCATTGGAGCAATTCTTCTAGCATGTTTAGGACTTGCGTTTTGGGCTCATCAATTAGAAAAGCCGGCTGCTGCAGGTAACGGACAAAACTTAATCATTTACAATTGGGGCGATTATTTAGATCCGCAATTAGTAAAAAAGTTTGAAAAGCAGACTGGTTATCATGTGGTATATGAAACCTTTGATTCTAATGAAGCAATGTATACCAAGATTAAGCAGGGAGGAACAGCTTACGATCTAACTATTCCTTCTGAATATATGGTTACCAAAATGCGCAAGGCTCATTTACTAGATCAACTGGATAAAAAAGAAATCCCTAATATGAAATATATCGGCAAGAGTTTTTTGCACAAATCTTTTGATCAAAACAATGATTACTCAGTCCCTTATTTCTGGGGAACGTTGGGAATTGTTTATAATGATAAATTTGTCAAAAAAGGTGCCATTAAAAATTGGAATGATCTTTGGTCTAAAAAATATCGCAATCAGATCTTATTAGTGGATTCTGCTAGGGATGCGATGGGAATATCTTTAGTTTCATTAGGCTATTCTATGAATACTACGAGCAGTTTAAGATTACGTCTAGCGCAAACAAAGCTAGATAGTTTAGGTACTAATATTAAAGCGATTATATCTGATGAGATGAAGATGTATATGATTCAAAATGAAGCCGCTATTGGGTTAACCTGGTCAGGGGAAGCACATGAAATGATGGAAAATAATCCACATCTACACTATATTGTGCCAGAACAAGGCTCCAACTTGTGGTTTGATAACTTTGTTATTCCTAAAACTGCCAAAAATAAAAAAGCGGCTCTTCAATTTATCAATTTTATGCTTAAACCTGAAAATGCGGCACAAAATGCGGAATATGTAGGATATGCAACGCCAAATATTAAGGCGCAGCATTTGTTGCCAAAGAGAGTAAGAGAAGATAAGCAATTTTATCCTGATGAAAAAACGCTGCGAAACTTGCAAGTCTTTAAAGATTTAGGTCCTAAGAAGACGCAAGAATATAATGACCTGTTTTTAGAATTTAAGATGTATGCCCGCTAAAAGTGGATATGTTTTTTACAGCTGGTCAGTTATAATCAAGATAGAAAGGAGTCGTAAATGCATTTTAATTTCTCTAACTTATTTACATGGAATAATTTTTCGATTGCTCTCGATATTTTAATCATTTGGTATTTAGTTTATCGCTTGATTATGCTAATTCGGGGTACCAAAGCAGTGCAATTAGCCAAAGGGATAGTTTTTATCTTTATTGTGAGAATTATCGCTGGTTTATTACAATTGCATGCCGTAACGTATATAGTCGATCAAATTGTATCCTGGGCAGTAATTGGAATTATTGTAATATTCCAACCAGAAATTAGACGTGGACTAGAAAGATTAGGTCGGACACCAATTTTTAGTGGGCGTGGTGAAAGTGCTCATGCTAAGTCTGTGAAGATGGTGCAAGAATTGGACAAGGCTATTCAGTATATGTCTAAAAGACGTATCGGTGCATTGATTACTATCCAGCAGGATACGGGTTTAGATGATTATATTGAAACTGGGATTAAGCTTGATGCTGACATTACCGGTGAATTATTAATCAATATTTTCATTCCTAATACGCCACTTCATGACGGTGCGGTTATTATTAATAATAACCGAATTGCAGTAGCAGCAGCTTATTTGCCCTTATCTGATAGCAGCATGATTCCGAAAAGATTGGGAACTAGACACCGTGCAGCCGTCGGAATTTCTGAAGTTACAGATGCTGTGACAATTGTAGTATCAGAAGAAACCGGTGGCGTTACAATTACTAAAAATGGACGCTTCTTACTAGATTTAACTAGAGAAGAGTATCTTAAATATCTTAATGCGCAACTGGTACCTAAAGAAGAAAAGAAAATTCCTTGGATTCGTCGAGTAATTAACAAAGTTTGGAAATGGGGTGCGGGCCGATGAAAGATTTTTGGGATAAACGTTGGTTTATCAGAGTGGTCTCGCTATTATTTGCTATTTTGTTAGTAGTTTATATTGATTCAACCCAAACGGGTTTTGTCACTCAAGGTGAACCAAAGAAAACTCGGCAAACAGCTAGTGAAACTCAGACAATTAGTGTACCCTTGCAAGTATCTGTAGATACTGATAAGTATTACGTAGTTGGCTATCCCGAAAAAGTTAAGATTACTTTAGAGGGATCAAATGCATTGGTGACTTCAACTGTTAATACTCAAAGTTTTAGAGCATATATTGATTTAACTCATAAAAAGACAGGAAAACAAACGGTTAAAGTTCAAGTTACTGGACTCAATAGTCAACTTTCGTATACGATTAACCCGGCTACCGTTAATGTAGACATTGAACGACGAAAATCTAGTACCATGCCAGTGCAAATAGAGTATAATAAAAATGCTGTTGCAGATGGATATGATATTGGAACGGCCAGCGTCGATCCACAAAAAGTTGAAGTCACAGGAGCAAAAGGCGAAGTTAATCAAATTGATCAAATTGTAGCTAAATTAGGTTTGCCTAATGGCATTAATCACTCCTATGAGAGACAAGTGATGTTGGTAGCTGAAGATAATAAGGGGCGTCAGCTAAATGTGGTAATTAATCCATCTACAGTAAGAGCAAGACTTCCTATTTCTTTATCACATAAAAAGGTCAAATTGAATTTGAAACCTAAAAACGAAGATAGTAATAAGGTATATTCGGTGACAGCTAAGAATGATGAAGTTACTCTCTATGGGCAAGAGTCAACATTAGCTAAAATAAAGAAATTGGATGTTGATGTTGATTTGAAGGAGATTCATTCTTCAACAGTGAAGAACTATCCTTTGGTATTGCCTAAGGGTGTTGCTCGAGCTGACCCTTCATATGTACAGATAGTGATTAAAGCGAAGAGCGTAAATAATTAAATTTAGGTAGCAAGAAAGGTTGTTTATTAAATGCTTAAATATTTCGGAACTGATGGTGTTCGTGGCGTAGCTAATCAAGGCTTAACTCCAGAAATGGCTTTTAAATTAGGTCGTGATGGTGGATATGTTTTGACTAAGAACAAAAAGGAAGGCGAACAAGCTAAAGTTTTAGTTTCTCGCGATACTCGTATTTCTGGTCAAATGCTTGAATATGCACTTATTTCAGGTCTTCTTTCAGTTGGTATTGAAGTTCTTGAGGTTGGTGTAATTACTACTCCAGGGCTTTCATACTTAGTTAGAGCACAAGGTGCAGATGCTGGTGTACAAATTTCAGCATCTCATAACCCTGTTGAGGACAATGGTATTAAGTTCTTTGGTAGCGATGGCTTGAAACTTTCAGACGAAATGGAAGAAGAAATTGAAAAGTTAATTGATGCTAAGGAAGATACTTTACCACGTCCTTCTGCAGAAGGCTTAGGTACTGTGACTGACTTCCATGAAGGTAGTGCTAAGTACTTACAATTTATCGAAAATACTATTCCAGAAGATTTAAGTGGTATTAAAGTAGTAATTGATGGTGCTAATGGTGCTTCAAGTGCTCTTATTTCTAGATTGTTTGCTGACTGTGGCGTAGACTTTACTACTATTTACACTCATCCAAATGGTTTAAACATCAATGATCACTGTGGTGCAACTCATACTGAGAACTTACAAAAAGAAGTTGTTAAGCAAGGTGCACAACTTGGCTTGGCATTTGATGGAGATGCCGATCGTTGTATTGCTGTTGACGAAAACGGTAATGAAGTTGACGGTGACCACATTATGTACGTTATCGGTTCATATTTAGCTGAACATGGACGTCTTAAGAAGGATACTATCGTTACAACTGTAATGAGTAACCTCGGATTTACTAAGGCTCTTGAAAAGGAAGGCTTAAAGAATATCCGTACTCAAGTTGGTGACCGTTACGTTTCTGAAGAAATGCGTGCTCATGGTTACAACCTTGGTGGTGAACAATCAGGTCATGTTATTATGAGCGACTACCACAACACTGGTGACGGTATGCTTACTGGTCTTCACTTGATGTTAGTTATGAAGAAGACTGGCAAGTCACTTAGTGAACTTTTAAAGGACTTCAAGGATTACCCACAATGCTTAGTAAATGTTCCAGTTAAGGATAAGAAGAGCTGGAAAGAACATCAACCAATTCTTGATGTAATTGCTGAAGTTGAAAAAGATATGAACGGCAATGGTCGTGTACTTGTTCGTCCTTCAGGTACACAAGATCTTCTTAGAGTAATGGCAGAAGGTCCTACTCAAGAAGAAACTGATGCATATGTTGACCGCATCGTTAAAGTAGTTGAGAAGGAAATGGGTAAGTAATAATTATTTATTCAAACTAAAAGTCGTGAGTTGGCTCACGGCTTTTTGTATAATTAAAAATAGCTTTGTTTTTTAGTCAAGGGAGGAATAAAAATGGCGATAAAATTAATTGCAGTTGATTTGGACGGCACTTTATTATCAAGTAGTAATACAATTTTACCGGAAACGCAAAGAATGCTCAGGGTCGCTTCTGAAAATGGAATAAAAGTAGTACTAGCAACAGGTCGACCACTTTCAGGCGTTTTATCATTTGCAAAGCAATTGGGATTATCAGGTGATGACCAATATGCAATTGTTTTTAATGGAGCGGTTATTCAAACTATTGCTGGTAAAGTATTGATGAGTCAGGAGCTTAATTATCAAGATTTTAACAACATGCTTCGCTTCCAACGTTTAAGTCATGTTAATGTGCACTTTGAGACTACTAAGTATTTCTTGACCTGTGATCACGATTTATCTGTCCAAATGCAAATTAACGCTGCCTTGACTAACAATATTATGAAAGTAAGAGAACGTAAGGATATTCCACAAGATTTTACCTTTAATAAAGTAGGGTTTACTTCGTGGGAAGGCAGTGATCAAGTTGAAAAACTTTGGAATAATTTGCCATCCTGGGCTTTTGACACATATGATATCGTACGTAGTTTTGATAGTATTATCGAGTTAAATGCGTTAGGTGCTTCTAAAGGGAATGCTTTGATGGATTTGGCAAGCAGACTTAAGATTGATCAAAAAGATGTGATGATCTTTGGTGACCAAGGAAACGATATTTCTATGTTTTCAAATCCTAACTTTATGAAAATAGCAATGGGAAATGCCATTGGTGCGATTAAAGATAAAGCTGACTATGTGACTGATGATAATGATCATAACGGTATTGCTAAGGCTTTGAAGAAGTTTGTTTTGTAAGGATAAGTAATGATTAAGTTAATTGCAGTTGATATGGATGGCACTCTTTTGCAGTCCAATAATCAAATTGGTGAAGAAACCAAAAAAGTATTAAAAAAAGCAGATCAATTTGGTATAAAAATTGTGCCAGCATCAGGTCGTCCACTTCCAGGTGTAGTTCCGTATATGGAAGATTTGGGAATAGTTGGTCAAGATGATTATGCCGTTTTATATAATGGTGGGTTAGTTCAATCTGTTTCTGGAAAAGTTTTAATTAGTCATCAATTTGATTATGCCGAATTTAAGAAAATGCTGAGCATTCAAGAGCAAAATCCTGGGATTAATCTTCACTTTATGAGAAAGCATGATTATGTGACTTTAGATCGATTAATTTCTACGCAAATGGCTAAGATGTCGGCGGTTAGTGCTACTCCTTTTGTAGTTAAAGATTTCGCCGAAATACCTCGTGATTTCACGTTTATTAAAGCTGAATTTATTGGAGAAGAAGACAAGCTGGATCGATTAGGTCAGCAATTTACACCAGATTTTAAACAAAATTATAATGTGGCACGAAGCGATCCAAAAATCTGGGAAATTAATAAAAAGGATGCTTCAAAAGGTAATGCAGTGCATGAATTAGCCCAAAAATTAAATATTAACGATAATGAAGTGATGATTTTCGGTGACCAAGGCAATGATATGTCAATGTTTGAAGTTGCCGATTTTAACAAAGTAGCTATGGGTAATGCCATCGATGCAATTAAAGATAAAGCCGATTTTGTTACCAAGTCTAATGACGAAGCTGGAATAGCATATGCAATTAATAAATTGATTTTTGAAAAAGCAGAAAAAAGGTAGATATATGATATGAAAAGTATAGTAAACATACTATTGCGCCTAATCATGGTTGCTTGTACGGTGATTTCCTTTTTCCTACTGTTAACAAGCAATGTTAGTTTAAAAATTAATGATACGCAGGCAATGGGCAAAGAAGTGATTAATCGAGTTGTTCAGGAGTCTGATAATTCTAACTTAAAAATCGGTGTGCAGTTGCTAGAAGATACAGGGCTAGAGCAAACTTTATTAGATCAATTGCCTAAGAAATATCAAATTGAAATGTCTTATGCTGACTTATATCGATTATGTGAAAAGTATAATGAAAAAGGAAAATTATCAACCACAGATTTAGGATTGACTAGTAAAACAAAATTAGAGGAAATAATTAATGAATATCTAGTAAAACAGATTAATAATAAACTGGATGAAAAATCAGAAGAGATTTCTCATGTTATCATTATTTATGAATATTCTATTTTTGGCGTAGGTTTATTATTTTTGTTAGCAGCTATTCTAATTATTTTTGGTCGTGCTTGGGCCTCAATACCGTTGACAATTGCAGCACTAGGATCATTTGTCGTTTTATGGATTTTCTCTAATGAAGTGATGACATCACTTCAAAGCAGAGTTTATAGTGGTATTTTGGTAACCTTGTCCTCTAATATATGGTTAGGGCTAATAATTGCAATAGGTACTGCTATTGGATGGCCATTTATCGTTAGTCTAATGAAAAGGATAAAATAAAAGATGAAAAAGATTTTGTTTATTTGCCATGGTAATATTTGTCGTTCACCTATGGCGGAAGCAATTATGCAACATTTAATTAAAGAAAATGGATTAGAAAATTCATATTTGGCAGAATCTAAAGCTACAACGCAAGATGCAATAGGTAGATCAATTGATACTAGAACTCAAAGAGAATTAGAGAAGAATAGGATTCCATACGATCGTAGTCATCGAGCAAGTCAAATGACTGCTGCTGATTATGATAAATATGAATATTTGATTTGTATGGATGAAGAAAATTTTGCAGATATGAATCGCATTACAGGTGGGGATCCTCAACATAAGGAACATAAATTACTAGAGTTTGCAGGTTCTTACCAAGATGTGGATGATCCATGGTATACGAATGATTTTGATACTGCGTATAATGAAATTTATAAGGGATGCGACGCATTAGTTAAAAAATTAGCAAATGAAAAGGATGAGTAAAAGCTCATCCTTTTTTCGTACTTATGATTAAACGCACGATATTTTCGGTAGTACGCGCAATATTTTTGGGTCCGTCTTTTAGTGCTTGACGTATATCTTCAGCTTTATCAAGAATGCCGAAGATAGCGGTAAAACCTTCATCATATAGTTGTTCGATCCCTTCACCCAAATAACCTGCTAGTGAAATAGCGGGAATATTATCTTTTTTAGCGATTTGAGCAACACCATAAGGGGTCTTACCAAATTTAGTTTGAAAATCAGTTCCACCTTCACCGGTGAAAACAAAATCTGCACCTTTAATTTTGTCAGCTAAATGAGTTTCGTGAGCGATAAGCTCTACACCATGATGAATTGTGGCATTTGTAAAGGCGAGAAGACCAGCACCAAGGCCGCCCGCAGCTCCGCTTCCCGGAATTGCGGCAACGTCTTTTTTGCAGGTTTGTTGAATGAGTGCGGCATAGTGTGATAAGTTTTGATCTAATTTTTTCACTGCCTGAGCATCTGCACCTTTTTGTGGACCGAAGACGGCAGAAGCACCATTTTGTCCGGTAAGCGGATTAGTAACATCACTAGCTATTAAAACTTGAACGTCTTTTAGTCGAGGATTAATGGCAGAAAGATCTATTTTAGCTATTTGGTTTAAATCACCACCACCAAGTTTTTTAGTTATTTCATGATTATTTTGATCAAAAAATTTTACACCAATTGCTTGTGCCATGCCGGCGCCGCCATCATTAGTACTACTGCCGCCTAAACCAATGATAATTTTATTTACGTTATGCTTTAATGCATCATTAATTAATTCACCAGTACCGTAGGTAGTAGTCTTCATAATAGTTTCAGGAGTTCTATTATTTTTGTCAACGTACGTTAGGCCACTAGCTTGTGCCATTTCGATGATTGCAGTTTTTTGATCACCTAAAATGCCATAATAGGCATTAACTTTTTTGCCTAATGGATCAGTCACATTAAGAAAATGTTTTTGACCATTAGTTGCATCAATTAAAGAATCGGTTGTACCTTCACCGCCGTCAGCCATTGGTACAGAAACTACTTCTGCATCGGGAATGGCTTTTTTTATTCCTTTTTTCATTGCCTGACATACTTCTGAAGCTGTCATGCTTTCTTTGAAAGAGTCAGGCGCTAAGACAAATTTCATTTGAATACCTCGCTTTTCATATATTTTAAAATAATTTGCCCTTTTTAACAAAGTTCTATTGACACCGCTTACAATTTTGGCTATTATAATAACTGTAAGTGAGCGGATTACTGATACGATCAGGTCTTAGCTACTACGAATAGTTATAGTATACTTAGAGTATATTATTTTCGTAGTAGCTTTTTTGTTTATATCAGGGTGGTGAGGAGTATCCGTGAAATTTCTTAAAACATTTAATAATAGTGCTGCTTTAGCCATGAATGATCAAGGTCAAGAAGAGATTGTTTTAGGCAAGGGCGTGGGATTTGGCCTCAAGAAGGGCGATCCGATAGATGAAAGTAAAATTGAGCGTCGTTTTGTTACTAAAGACGAAGTTGACCAAGTTAAGAGGTTTAACCCCAAGACAATGGAAGTCACTGATAAAATAATCCAGTTGGTTGAGCCGCTGCTTCAGGTTAAGTTTAATGACTTTCAATACCTTGCTTTAGCAGATCACATTGACTTTGCAGCTACCAGGGTTAAGGATCATATCGATATTGATCCAGCCAATAATAATTGGGAAGTTAAAAATTTATACCCCAAAGAATATGTGGTAGCTAAAAAGGTGGTAAAGCTAATTAATCAAAACATGCAAATTGAATTACCTGAAAGTGAATCTATTTTTATGACATATCACTTAGTCAATGCTAAAAGTGATGTGGCACAAGTACAGGAAACTGTTCAGATTACTAATTTGATTAATGGAATTATTGATATTATTCAACTGCAATATTCGATGCAGCTCGATACAAGTTCTTTTAATTACAGTCGCTTTATTTCACATTTGCGTATTCTATTGGTTAGATTTTTAAGAAATAAGCATAAGGATGAGGCACCGCTTGATCCAGCGATGCTTGGTTTCATGAAGATCAAATACAGCAGAGCTTATGAAACCGCAGAACGAATCGCAACTTACTTACAAGCCAAGATGAATTGGACATTAGATACAGATGACAAATTTTACTTGGTTTTACATATTTGGCGAGTAACTAGTCGCCAAGAAAACTAAATATCTAAGTTACTTAGGTATGTTACTAAGAGAATTAGGCATTAACCCAAGTTACTGAAAGACGTTGAGCATGATTTATGTTCTTTAGTTTTTGAGTAGCTTGGGTTTTTATTTTGAGGGGGGAAAGACTAATGGCTAAGAATTATGATAATTTGGCCAAAACCATCATTCAAGATGTTGGTGGTAAAGACAATGTCAATAGTGTTGTTCACTGTGCAACACGTTTACGTTTTAAATTAAAGGATGAAAAAAAGGCAAACGATGATGCCTTAAAAGATACTGACGGTGTTGTTACTGTCGTAAAGGCCGGTGGACAATATCAAGTTGTTATCGGTAATGAGGTTGCTGATGTCTACGATGCTGTATTAAAGGAAGGAGGCTTCCCAGGCGGTGGTCAAGTTCCTGATGACGATGTTGCAGATGATAATTCAAGTTTCATTGATAAAGCTGTTGCCTTAATTTCAGGAATCTTTACTGATATCCTAGCACCACTTAGTGCCGGCGGTATTATCAAAGGTTTAGTTGTTTTAGCAGCTGCAATGGGCTGGCTTTCAAAAACTTCTGGTGCATATCAAATTTTATACGCCGTTGGTGATAGTATCTTCTACTTCTTACCAATATTCTTGGGTGTAACTACTGCTAGAAGATTCCACATGAATCAATTTATTGGTTTAGCCATTGGTGCTGTATTAACTTACCCAACGATGGTTGGTTTAGCTTCAAGTAAAACAGTATTAGGTACTTTGTTCCAAGGTACGCCATTTGCTTCTGAAATTCATACAACTTTCTTTGGCATTCCAGTGGTTACTATGAACTATACTTCAACTGTTTTGCCAGTTATCTTTGCTGTTTGGTTTGGTTCCGTTATCGAACACTGGGCAAAGAAATGGATTCCAACGGTTGTGCAAATGTTCCTTGTACCTGCGCTTACTATTATTATTACTTTACCAGTTGCATTTATTGCTATCGGTCCTGTAATGACTTGGGTTGGTGATGCCATTGGTGCAGTCATGGCCGGTATCTACAACTTTAGTCCAATTGTTGCCGGTGTGGTTGTTGGTGCATTGTGGCAAGTACTTGTTATCTTCGGTGTTCACTGGGGCTTGGTTGCTGTATCAACAACTAATATTGCAGCTTTAGGCTATGATCCAATTTTGGCTCTTACTTGTATGGTTTGTTACGCACAGATTGGTGTTGTATTGGCAATTATTAAACAAACTAAGGACAAGAAGTTAAAAGATACAGCAATAGGTGCCTTCTTCTCAGGACTCTTCGGTGTTACTGAACCAGCAATTTATGGTGTAACTTTACCAAGAAAAACTCCATTTGTTTTAAGTTGTATTGGTGGTGCCGTTTCTGGTGCAATTATGGGTATCTTCCATTCAGTACTTTACATGATGCCTTCAATGGGATTCTTTGCAATTCCTGCCTACATTAATCCAAAAGGTGGTTCAATGATCCCAGTTATTGGTGTTATTGTATCCGCAGTCGTAGCATTTATCGTTGGTTTTATTTTGCAATTAATCTTCGGTAAGAAATCAGTTGATGCTGAATACAACAAGAAACAAGCTCAAAAGGTTGCTGAAGCAGCTAACGAAGCAACAGAAGTTGCTAATAATCCAATTGTTGCTGCAAGTGAAAATGAAGAAAAATTAAATCCATCTACAAAATTAGTTTCACCATTAAACGGTGACGTAAAACCTTTATCAGAAATTAAAGACGAAGTATTCTCAAGTGGTGCCATGGGTCAAGGTGTAGCTATTGAACCAAACGAAGGTGTTCTTCACGCCCCAGCTGATGGTAAGATTGCTCTTGTTTTCCCAACTGGTCACGCTGTTGGAATTAACACTACTGACGGTGCAGAAGTTTTGATGCACATCGGTATGGATACAGTTAACTTACAAGGAAAAGGCTTTAAGACTCTTGTACAAAAAGGCCAAGAAGTTAAGGCTGGCGATCCATTAGTTGAATTTAATATTAAAGATATCAAGGCGGCTGGTTATGAAGTAACTACTCCAGTTGTAGTAACCAATTCAAAGAAATATGAAAGTGTTAACCAAGTTGCTAACGGTGCAGTTAAAGTTGGTCAAGAAATCTTATCTTTGCAAGGTGAAGATGAAGGAGCTAAAGTATCTGGTCAAGTTCAAATTAATTAGGCTATAATGAACTGTAACTGCTTACAATAATAGAAAGAGAGATAAAGATGTCATTTCCAAAGAATTTTTTATGGGGTGGTGCTACCGCTGCTAACCAAATTGAAGGTGCATATGATGTTGATGGTAAGGGTTTATCAGTAACTGATATAACAACTGCCGGTAGTCTTGATGCACCAAGAATGTTGACTTATAAGTTGAATGGTAAGTTAGAAAAAACACCAGCTATGCCAGGTGCGGGGTTGCCTGAAGGAGCTGTTGGTGCGATTGATCCTGATAGTTATTACCCTAACCATGTAGCGATTGATTTTTACCACCACTATAAGGAAGACATTAAGATGTTTGCTGACATGGGTTTTAAAGTTTTCCGTCTTTCAATTGCTTGGACTAGAATTTTCCCAAAGGGCGATGAAGAAAAGCCAAATCAAGCTGGACTTGATTTTTATCGTAATGTCTTTGAAGAATGTAAAAAGTATGGCATTGAACCATTAGTTACTATTTCTCACTATGAAGATCCACTTTACCTCAGTGAAAAGTACCATGACTGGGGCGATCGTAAGATGATCGACATGTACGTTAAATATGCCAAGACTTTGTTTAATGAATACAAGGGATTGGTTAAGTACTGGTTAACTTTCAACGAAATTAATACTACTTTATTAATGCTTAACTCATTCGGAAATAAAGTAGATGATGATAAGGTTTACCAACACGCATATCAAAAGTTGCACTATCAATTTGTAGCAAGTGCTCGTGCAGTTAAGCTGGCTCACGAAATTGATCCAAACTATGTAATAGGTAACATGATTTGTGGTATCGTTGATTATCCACTTACTCCAGATCCAAAGGATATTTTGCTTAACCGTCATATGTGGGAACAAGATATCTTCTATTGTGGTGATGCACAATGTAAGGGTAAGTATCCAACGTTCGCTAAGCGTCTTTGGAAGGAACATAACGTACATCTTGATATTACTGAACAAGACAAGAAAGATATGCTTGAAGGTACTGTCGATATGTACACCTTCTCTTACTACATGAGTAATGTGGTGACTACGCACAAGATTGAAGATAAAGTTGGTGGTAACTTCGCAGCCGGTGCTAAGAACCCATACCTTAAGTATTCTGAATGGGGCTGGGCAACTGATCCAGATGGTTTGCAATATTACCTCGAAGTAATGTACGATCGTTACGAATTGCCATTGATGGTTGTAGAAAATGGTCTTGGCGCTGTTGATAAGATTAGCGATGACAGCAAGATTCATGATGATTACAGAATCGACTACTTGAGAATGCATATTGAAGCCATGAATCGTGCGATCGAAGATGGCGTTGATGTTCGTGCTTACACTACTTGGGGCTGTATCGATGAAGTCTCAGCTGGTACTGGTCAAATGTCTAAGCGTTACGGCTTTATCTATGTTGATCGTGATGATAACGGTGAAGGAACTTTAAAGAGAATGCCTAAGGATTCCTTTGATTGGTATAAGAAGGTTATTGCTTCAAACGGTGAAGATTTAGGCTAATTGCATAAAATATGGGTATAAGAAAGAGAGATGATTTGCTCATCTCTCTTTTTGTATATATAGACAGAGTACTTAGTTTTAATAAATGTCAATATTCCATACAAAACTAAAGAGTGTATAATAAACTCTATCGATTTTGTATAGGAGTTGACATTTTGAATAGGAATGAGAAAAAGCACAAAAAAGTTTGGCTAACGATAGGGATAGTAGTAGCCGTACTTGTAGCACTAATTGGAGCAGGTGAAGCATACTTTTTTAACGTTGCTTTTACGCCTGGTGAAAAAAGTGTATTAAATAAATATTCGCACAATACGAAAAAAGATCCATTGGCTGCCAAAAAGAAATGGTATGCCAAGGTAAAGAAGCAACACTGGTATATGAAGTCGGCTACAAGTGATTATCGCTTAGATGCAAATTATATTCCAGCTAAGAACTCGCATAAGACTGTAGTGATTCTTCATGGTTTTGGCAACAATAAAGATACCATGGGGCCATATGCAGGCATGTTTCATGAATTAGGCTATAACGTTTTGCTTCCTGATGCTCGTGCACATGGTCAAAGCCAAGGTAAGTACATTGGTTATGGCTGGCCTGAAAAGTATGACGTTCGTAAATGGGTAGAAAAAGATATAGCTAAAGAAGGCAAGAATCAAAAAATAGTAATCTTTGGCGTCAGCATGGGTGGTGCTACTACTATGATGACTAGTGGTATTAAGATGCCTAAGCAGGTTAAGGCTTATATTGAAGATTGTGGTTATACCAGTGTTAAAGATGAATTCTTGCATGAAGCACAAGATCTATACCATATGCCAAAACCTGTAGCTACAGCAGCCGTTGACTTATTGAGCGTTGTTAGCAAGGCAAATCTAGGCTTTTATTTAGGAGATGCATCATCTGTTAAATCAGTGAAAAAGAATAATAAGCCGATGTTCTTTATTCATGGTGGCAACGATCCATTTGTACCAACCAAGATGGTTTATGCAAACTATGCTGCGGCTAAAGGACCAAAGCAGCTGTGGGTAGCCAAAAAGGCAACGCATGCTCGTTCATTTGAAACTTACCCTAAAGAATATGAAAAACGTGTAGATCAATTTTTAAGTAAATATTTGTAAAAAAAGAAGCTAGATCAAATTCTAGCTTCTTTTTGTTGTATTATTTTGTCGCATTAGCAGGTTTTCTGCGTCCAACAAGCCAAGTAATGATTAATGCAGCGATAGCTTCAACTATAATCATTGTGATTCTTGCTGGAATCTTGGTACTACCAAGCCATACGTCAAGAATAATAGAACCGATAATTAAAATTCCCATCCAAATCCATTGCGATTTGTCAAAGGCAATGCCGTATTCTTCTTCACGACGTCTAATACCTGGCAAAATTGCACCCAAACCGATCAGTACGATTACGGCTACGATGTTAATGATCAATTCGTACCACCAAAGGCCACTGCCTTGCTTAACATCTTGTGGTGCAAAACCAAGGATGGTTGCTACGGCAGTAACAACTAACAAGGCAAGACCAACAAGCCAAGCAAGTTTATCGTTTTTAATGTAGACATATTTTGATGGGTACTTCTTTGAGTTCTTTCTTACTCTCATGAATGAGTAGAAGATCCAGCAGGTAACACCTGGTGAAACGATTGAGTTCAAGTTAAGCAACCAGTTGAAGATATCGTTCATGTCAGGTAAGAAGATACCTAAGATCATGATGAATGATGAAAGGGCAACAGTTAAGATGTAACCGTTAATTGGTAAGCCGTTTTTGTCCTTCTTACGTAAGAACTTAGGCATGTACTTATCACCAGTGTCGGAGATAAGCATTCTAGTCATGGCATCAAGCAATACGGCAACCAAGGCACAGTTGAACAATAATGATGTCCAAGCCCAGAGGTAAAGCAAGAATTTACCCATACCGAATTGTTTACCAACCATGTCGAATACGTAGTAAGCACCGTTCATCTTCAAGTCGTTTGGAATGTGGTATGCGTCAAAGTAGATACCAAGTGCAAATGAACCAAGGATAGTTAAGAAAGCAGTCATGATAGCTAAAGTAATCATTGCCTTAGGGAAGTCTGACTTAGGTTTCTTCATCTTAGTTACATATGGTGCAACCAGTTCACACCCGTTCATGGCATAGATTAACATTCCGACGGTTGACCAGTAGTGCAAGTCGAATTTAGGAATGATTGTGTGCCAAGTAAATGGTTGGGTAGCCATGTGACCGCCTGATTTTGCCAAACCAACAAAGGCAAGGAAAACAAACAAGACAGTCATAATAACCATCAAACCACCACCAATACTGGAAAGGAATTCCATTGAGTTGGCAAAGTGGTGTTCAACGATAATGAAAACAATGAACACAACGAAAGTCAAAGCAGCAAACATGGTAGTAGGAATTTTATCTTGGAATCCCTTTGAACCGGTCAATGCCCAACCTAGGTCGACAATGATTTCGTTAGCGGAGTCTACAGCATAAGGAATTGAGGCTGCCCAGTATGTCCAAGCAGTGAAGTAACCTAAAAATTCTCCGTCAGTACCGCGGACCCATGATGAAAGTCCACCACCTTCTTCACTAAACGTAGAACCTAATTGTCCTACCATTAATGAGTAAGGTGTTACATAAAGCAAACACATGATAATCCAAGAGGTGATAACTGGCATCCCTTGGTTTTGGAAGTTGTACATGATATCGTCCAAGCCGATAACAGTACAAAGTGCCATCAAGGTCAAAACAGGCCAAGTGATGGCTTTCATTTTATTTGTTGATGTTAAATCGTCCAAGTAATTTTCATCCTTTTCTACTTAATAAAATAGTTTACATAAGTTAAGTAGAATTCCTGGCGATTTATTTTTATATTTCTCGTTCATAAATATCCTTTTCATACAATCCCTATTTATTCTACCCGTTGATACTTAACATGACCAGTAGTAAAACGGTTACTATTTTGTACAAAGCACTTTACTTATTTTGTGTAAGTATGTATAATACTAATTAAAAGTAAGTAGCACTACAAAAAAGGAGTGATTTGAATGACAGCACAACTTGTAGCAATTGAAATTATTATTTTGGGATTGAACTTTTTAACCAGAGAAAAAGCCTGTCCCTGAGAGAGTTAGAAAGCATAGGTAATTTATATATGGCAAAAACATCACAAATTATTCGTAATAAAAAAGTAGCAAAGTTTTCAACTAGAGAATATACGCGTTGTGAACGCTGTGGACGTCCGCATTCTGTTTACCGGAAGTTTGGACTTTGCAGAGAATGCATGCGTGATTTAGCACATCAAGGTCAACTTCCAGGCGTAAAGAAAGCTAGTTGGTAAAAATAATTATAAAATACATGAAAAAGTTAAACGTAGTCCGCTTTTTTTGTTAAAGTAAAAAGAAGTTATTCAAATCAAACTAAGGGAAAGAGTTATGGAGAAATTTCATTTTACGAAACGAGAAAAGCTTTTTTTGTTGTTAGCTTTATTGGTATTGGTATTTTTATTTATTTCTAGTTCAATGACATATCATGAACAGGAATTGCATGATGGCACAGTTAGTAAATATTTTGGCTGGCTTGAAAATATTGTAGCTGGCTGGAATTTTACATATGGTGGGCGCCTTCATAATGCACAACTAGATGGTAGAGCAGGACTTGCTCAATTTGTTCTGCGTAAGATGGCCCATTTTGGCTCATACTTTTTATTAGGTGGCTTTGGCTATTTAGGCTTGCGCCGCATTTTTAAAATTAAATGGCTAGCTCCAATTTTGACCTGGTTTGCGGCTATTGCTTTTGCGGCTTTTGATGAATATCATCAGTTTTTGACTGGAGATAGAACACCGAGCGTACATGACGTAATATTGGATGCATCTGGTGCCTTAACGGCGATTATTTTAGTAATGTTAATTCTATTTTTGAAAAATAAGTATTCGACGAAGAAAAAATAGTTTTAAATATTTGACACCATTGAATTTTGAGGTGCTGTGAGTTAAGATAATATCGTTAATTAATATTAGAAAAAAGAAAGAAGGATCCTTATGTCAGGACATTCAAAATGGCACAATATTCAAGGCCGCAAGAATGCGCAAGACGCAAAGAGAGGTAAAATTTTCCAAAAGTTATCTCGTGAAATTTATATGGCTGCAAAGAGTGGTGGTCCTGATCCTGATGGGAATCCTACCTTACGTATGGTAATTGATAAGGCACGTTCAAACAACATGCCTAAGGACAACATCAAGCGGGCAATCAAAAAAGCTGAAGGTGGTTCAGAAGAACACTACGATGAAATCACTTATGAAGGCTACGCTCCAGGTGGTGTTGCTGTTTTTGTAGAAGCTTTGACTGATAACAAGAACCGTACTGCTTCAGATGTTCGTGTTGCCTTCACTCGTAATGGTGGTTCACTTGGCGCTACTGGTTCTGTTGCCTACATGTTTGATCGTAAAGGCTACATCGTAATTGACCGTTCAACTACTGATGCTGATGAAGATCAAGTATTGCTTGATGTAATGGATGCTGGTGGTGATGATCTTCAAACCAGTGATGATGCATTTGAAATCTACACTGATCCAAAGCAATTTGCAGATGTTCGTGACGCACTTATTAAAGATGGTTACAAGCTTGCAGATGCTGAATTGACTATGATTCCACAAAACACTACTCCAGTTCCAGCAGACAAGAAGGAACAATTTGAACACTTAGTTGATGCTCTTGAAGATAGTGACGATGTTCAAAATGTTTACACTGCAGCAGCTGATGAAGACTAATTATTAAATAGATAAATGACTCAACCAATTTGGTTGGGTTATTTTTTTGCTCTTTTTTCTAAAAGAATAAAATTTTTTAAATTTCTCAGAAAAAAATCGCCTTTTTTTGCGTATTAAATAGTGTGAGGCAAAAAAGGGGGATTTTTATGAAAACAAAGGAATTTATCAATGAATTACTCACTTCCGCAATTTCAAGTAAGGCGAGTGATATTTTCTTTTTTCCGAAAAAGGAAACGATGGTTGTACAGTTTCGAACTAACCAAGGTGTAATTACCCAAACCGACCTTTCCTTGAATGAGGGACAAGAAACTATTAACTTCTTTAAATATAGCGCTCAGATGGACATTGCAGAACATCGTAGACCTCAAGTAGGAGCAATGGCTTACGAGGTTGATCAAAAAGAATATTATTTACGTCTTTCTAGTTTGGGTGACTTTTCAGATCAAGAATCACTGGTCATTAGAATAATTTATGAGATTAAGCAAAGTAAATATTTCTTTCCTCAGCAAATAGAATCGTTAGAAAGATCAGCTTTGCATCGAGGATTGATCGTGACTAGTGGACCCACTGGGTCAGGCAAAACAACTACGATGTATGAAGTCGCAAAAAAATTAAGTCCCAATAAAGTAGTAATGACTATTGAAGATCCAGTTGAAGTTCATGAACCTACTTTTTTGCAGTCACAAGTCAATAATGAAGCCGGAATTGACTATCAAAGTTTATTAAAAGCAGCTTTGAGACACCGTCCAGATATTTTGATTATTGGAGAAATTCGTGATCAAGGTACGGCGAGATTAGCAGTTGATGCAGCTTTGAGTGGACACTTAGTTTTTGCGACGGTTCACGCTAAAAGTACTTTGCAGACTATCTCACGTTTGGAGAGTTTAGGCATCAAAAATGATGAATTAGCTAATTGCTTGACTGCTGTGTCTTATCAAAGGCTGTTGCCTAGTGCAGTAGGGATGCAGTGTCTAATGGATATTGCTAAAGGCGAACTTTTAAATCAGGAATTGCAGCTAAGCGTGCGCAGTGACTTCGTTAATTGGCAAGAGAATATGCAGTTGTTGCGGAAAGGAGGGAAAATCGATGATGAAATATATGAGCAATTCAAAGAAGGATAGGCTAAATAGCGAAGAACAACTCGTTTTTTTAGATTATTTAAAACATAGTTTAGAAAATGGTTTTTCATTGATTAATTCGATAGAGCTGATGCCTGTTTTGTGGCCAAAGAAAAAGAAACTAATGCAAAAACTGGTTAAGCGAATGAAAGATGGGAATAGTTTTAGTGCTGAATTAATTCAATTAGGTTTCTCAAAAACAACGGTGACGCAGGTTAATTTGGCATTGCAGCAAGGAAACTTAATTGAATGTTTGAATCAATTATCTATTCTTAGTCGACTCAAGCAAGAACAAGTTAAAAAATTGCGAGCAGAGTTATCCTATCCATTTGTCCTAGCAATTATGATGGTGATTTTACTTGCTTTTATGCAGTCATTTATTTCTACTCAATTTAGCGATGGTAATGAGCATTCTGGTGATTTGGTCATGCTAGGATTGATTGGAGTTGTACTTGCTGGAATATATTTTTTAGCAAGAATAATTGTTTTACTCAACAAACAGGATTACGACTCAATGCAAAGATTAACTAAATATCCCATTATTGGACCAGTGATTTTGCTATATGTGAATTATTTGCTCGTGTATGACATTGGGATGCTTTTAGCCAGTGGTTTTTCATTGCAAAAAATGTGTGAATACGCATCAAAGCAGGAAAAAGGATCCTTGCAGCAAGCCTTGGGACAAAAAATAGGGCATCAATTAGCTGAAGGAACAAATTTGGAAGAGATCGTAGAACAAGAAGTCTTTTTACCGAATAGCTTGTTAGTTTTGCTTAAAACAGGTTCGGAAAGAAAAAACTTAAGTCAAAGCTGCTTAATGTTAGGGCGTAGCTTATTTATTGATTTAACTCAAAAAATAGAAAAATTAGTTGTTAACGTACAGCCATTTTGTTTTATCTTGATTGGCTTTTGCGTGATTGGCATGTATTTGAAATTATTAATGCCAATGTATTCAATGATGCAAGGACTTTAAGGAGAAAAATATGAAAAAGAAAATGAAGAAATATTTGTTAAATATTTTAGCTAAAAGCCGTAGACAAAAGGGCTTTACTCTAATTGAAATGGTGGTTGTGATTGCTATTATCGTCATTTTGATGGTGTTGATTGTGCCAAATATGTTGAATCAAAAGGAAAAGGCAGAAACGAGAACTTCAGATGCCTTTAAGACTACTTTGCAAACACAGGTGGAAATGTATAAAGATGATGGACACGATACACCTAGCAAATTTGAAGATTTACAGGGTGAATTTTTAACTAAAGATCAAGTAAAAAAGGCAAATAAGAGTTTTAAATTAGAAAATGGCAAAGTTACTGAGATTAATAAGAAATAAATATAGAGCTTTTACTTTGATTGAAACGATGATTACTTTAGCTATTTGTTGCGGGATGCTGTTAATTGGCAGTTTACAACTGCAAAAATATCAACACCGTTTAATTTTTGATAATACAGTAAGAGAAGTAAATGCTGCTCTTGATCAAGCATCTCGAATTAGCACGATAAAGGGACATGCCGTTACCGTCATTTTTTCCGAGGATCAACATTATATAAAATTAATCGGTGGTGGTCATGAAAAGCAAGTAAATATTGATAAAAATATTGATATTAAAGGTTTGAACAAATTTGTTTTTACTAAAACTGGACGCTCTGTTCCTGGGACAATAACGTTTAGCGGTTATGGGATGAAAAAAGCTGTGAAATATCAAATGCTATGGGGACGAATGGCAAAATGAAAAAAGTAAAGGGATTTTTTATATTCGAAAGCGCCATTGCCATTATCATTTCATTATTTGCTGTAAGTTGCCTTTACTTAACTGTTGCTGAAAGTCAAAAAAATGGTCGTGAAATGGAATTAAAAACTGATCGTGTCTATGCCTATCATGTGTTAAAGGCCAACAATCTGGATCAGATAACGGTACATGATCACGTTTATGAAAGGATAGGGCAGCATTATCTTAATGATAAAAATACTAACCAAAAATACAAGATTGCAGACTAAAGGATTCATGTTAGCAGAAGTCATCTTTTCTCTTTTTATTACTATCCTGGTCCTTTCCATTTTGCAAAATCTACTGTTAAGTATTAAAAGAGCCAACATGCATGAAAATCAGCATGTAAATGATATTGCTTATGCATATGTGCAGTTGAATAATTTTATGCATACTGAGGATACGAAAACTGTTTATCCAATCGTGAAAGATTCCAAAAGCAATAGGATAGTTTTTATGCGAGTTAATAAAAATGATGAAAAAGAACAGTATGCGATTGAATATTATTTAAAAAATCACGTTTTAAAGGTATCAAAAGCAGGAGCTGGGCGGGGTGGATATATGCCGCTTATTTTCAATATAAAATCGGCTCAGTTTGTCACTAAAAAAGATCAAATTATCATTCATGTAGTAGAAGAAAATAAAGGAAAATCAGATTTAGTTTTCAAGCTTGATGAAGAACCTAAACCAGAAAGAGAGAAAAAGATTGTTAAAAATAAAAGGAAGCGCATTGCTTAGCAGCATTTTAGTTTTAATTACGACTTTGCTTTTTATCAAAATGTATCAAGAAGTCTATTGCGCAAGCATGGAGAATAATTTGATGATTATCAAATATTTGTCTGGTAAATAACTTTCCTTGCACCTCTTCTTTCCTTTCTTTAAAATAATGAAGGTAATGGAGGGACGTTATGGGAAAATTTGAGAAACTTTTTAATCAATTTTTAGATTGCGTACAAACTTTGCAAAAAGCCCTGAATGTTTCATTTACAGAAGCCTTAGTTGAAACATTTGATAATTTAGAGCAAGGTAAAATCAAAGTCGAAAATGGTGCACCGGATGAACAAACTGTTGCAGAATTAAGTAAAAAATATCAGTCACTTGATTATGATGAGATTAGTCAAAAAGATAAGGCGCAAGTTTTTACTTTTTTAACTTTAAAAGCAATTAATGATGATGGCTTTGATGTTAATAAGATGCCAACACCACCAGCAATTTCAACTGTAATTGCAATGTTAATGCATAAATTGGTGAAGAATGAAAAGGTTGAAATAGTTGATCCTACAATTGGTACTGGAATTCTGCTGTTTTCAATCATTTCACAATTAAAGGCCTTAAACCATTCTAAAGATAACTATCAATTAGTCGGAATTGATAATGATGAAGAAATGCTTAACTTAGCAGATGTGGCAGCACACTTGAATGACTTTGACATTGAACTTTATTGTCAAGATGCATTAATGCCATGGATGTGTTCTAATCCGGATGTAGTAGTAAGCGATTTGCCGATTGGCTATTATCCAGTTGATGAAAATGCTAAAAAATTTGAAAATCGAGCAGAAAAAGGTCATTCATTTGCACACTTACTATTAATTGAACAAATAGTTAAGAACTTAAAACCTGCGGGTTATGCATTTTTAGTTGTTCCTAAATCAATTTTATCAGGCAAGATTGGTGCTGATTTTATGCCATGGTTAACGAAAAAGGTATATTTGAAAGCCATTGTCGAATTGCCTGATGATATGTTTAAAAATAAATTTAATCAAAAGTCGATCCTTGTTTTCCAAAATCATGGAGAAGATGCCAAGGCTAGTGAAGTTTTGTTAACTAAACTAGATTCTCTGAAGAAAGAAGAGGCTTTGATTCGTTTTAATGTCAAATTGAACGAGTGGTATACTAAAATCAATCATTAATTCGGGATTACTTAACTTTTATTGAAAGAGGAGGAAATTATTTTTATGAAAAAGGTTTTGGCAATTAACTCTGGTAGTTCATCTTTTAAATATAAATTATTCTCATTGCCAGATGAAAAAGTTATTGCAAGTGGTATGGCTGATCGTGTTGGATTAGACAATGCTTCCTTTGAAATTAAATTGGCTGATGGCAGTAAGCATGTAGAAAAAACAGAAATTGCCGATCAAGAAGCTGCAGTTAACTTATTAATTAAATTCTTGAAGCAATTCAATGTAGTAGATGATTTACATGAAATCGTTGGTGTGGGTCACCGTGTAGTTAATGGTGGTGAATACTTTACTGATTCTACTATTATCACTAAGGAAAACTTGCCTAAGATTTATGAATTAGAAGATTACGCTCCACTTCATAACCCAGCTGAAGGCCGTGGAATTGAAGCATTTATGAACGTATTGCCAGAGGTGCCACAAGTAGCTGTATTTGATACTACTTACCACCGCGCTCTAGATCCAGTTCATTACTTATATTCTCTTCCTTATGAATATTATGAAAAATATGGCGTCCGCAAGTATGGTGCCCACGGTACATCAATCCGTTATACTGCACCTCATGCTGCTAAGATGCTTGGTAAAGATCTAAAAGACTTGAAGTTGATTATTTGTCACCTAGGTTCAGGTGCTTCAGTTACTGCTGTAAAAGACGGTAAATCATTTGATACTTCAATGGGCTTTAGTCCAATTGCTGGTATTACGATGGCAACTCGTTGTGGTGATATTGATCCATCACTTATTCAACATTTGATGCATGTTGAAGGTAAGTCAATGGATGAAATGATTCATATCTTGAATCACAAATCTGGTTTACTTGGTTTGTCAGGTATTTCTCCAGATATGCGTGATGTTCGTGAAAGCGACACAGATCGTGCTAAGTTAGCTAGAAAAATCTTCATTAATAGAATTGTGCGTTACGTTGGTTCATATATTGCTGAAATGGGCGGCGTTGATGCTATTATCTTTACTGCTGGTATTGGTGAACATGATATGGGCGTACGTAAAGAAGTAATGGATGCTTTCAAATACATGGGCGTTGAACCAGATTACGAAGCAAATGAAGAAAACGGCGAACATTTCATTACTAAGCCAGATTCTAAGGTAAAGGCAATGGTTATTCCAACTAACGAAGAATTAATCATTGAACGTGATGTAGTTCGTTTAACTGATATTAATTAAGCTTTTTATTCGCAGGATTCATTTGTCTATGCTACAATAGTAGAGTCTCAAGGGGATGTTTTGGGATTCGACAGGCGTAGATTCGCATTGACTGCGATTCGTAGGTTACGTCTACGTAAAAACGTTACAGTTAAATATAACTGCAAATAACAAAAATTCTTACGCATTAGCTGCTTAATTTAGCGCATGCGTTGCTCTTTGTCGGTTTACTCGTGGCTGACACTGAGTATCAACTTTAACGAGTTACGTTTAACTACCTCACCTGAATAGTTGAAAAGAGTCTTAACAGGTTAGCTAGCTCATCCTAGCCCTGTTATATGGCGTTTTGGGCTAGTGAAGTTCAAGTAATATAACTATGATCGTAGAGGTCAGTGACGGAATGCGTTTGGACAGGGGTTCAATTCCCCTCATCTCCATAGATAGAAAGATGCTTTAATTTCAATGTGCTAGAAACGTTGATATTAAAGCATTTTTGTTTTTACAATTCATTAGAAATTAAATGTGAAGCCCAAAAAAGACTTCATATTAGACTTCATATTTTCGTGAAGTCTGTAGAATTATTTTTGATGTGTAGGTGGGCTAATCTTAGATATTTAGCTATAATAGACATATATCATTGTTTATGTTGACCAACGTTTTAGGGCGTTGGTTTTATTTTTAGGTAAAATATAACTAAAAGGTATTGAATCAAGGCAAGGATGAATATTAATTATGATTAAGCACAATAAAGGTGTAAGGGATTTCTTTAAAAATGATTATCCTAAATTATATTTGTTATCAGGTAGTCAGATAACCACCAAAATTAATTCAAAGGATAAAAGCCGTATTGGCTATTACTGTAATGTTCTAGCTATAACATGGTTGGCCATCAATCAACTTGAAGACACGCCACAGCATCCCTATAGAACGATTATTGTAGAACGGTTTGTTAAGCGTAAACGGATGATCGATGTAAGAGAAATGATTGGATATTGTAAATGTACAAGCAATCAGAGAGCCAACCAAGCATTAAAAAAGTTTGCTGAAATATTTAAGCAAGAACAAATTAAAAATAAAGTCTATCCGCTGTTAGAATTTGAGTAAAAAAAGAAGCACCAGTAAGTAATTTACTAGTGCTTTTAGTATGCTGTCAGATTGATTTTAAGAGGGGCTAGAGCGGTTTTATTAGCGGTTTAGTATGACTATGCTTAATAGCGCAAAACGGTTCAGGTTTGAAATTTAATAGACAAGGTTAAAAGCCACGCCTTGCAAGGGATGAAACCAATTTTCTTGACCTGAAAAAAGCCCCGAAACCTAAACTTTTCTGCACCTGATTGTTTCATAATGTTTCACTAAAAGTCCATGAAATCACGTTTTTTTGTGATTTAAATATGACACATTAAGTTAGGATTGGTCAGGTTTTGTCAGGTCGTAAAAGCTCCAATCTTAACAATTCTTAACAATATATCACAGTAAAAAGCCCCGAAATCTTTACTTTTCTTTACCCTAGATTGTGCCCGAATTCGCCATTAATCAAAATCGCCCTAACCATTGATATGACTTAATTTACATGAGGTTTTCTAAGTAAGTAAAAAGCCCCTAAAACGGTCATTTTAAGGGTAGAGAATTATATTAGTATTTATTTGTATAAGTAGAGCTAAGGTCCCAAAATAGAATTAGTTGAGTAAATCTGTATTTAGAAAACAGATGCGTCAGACGCATTTGTTTTTAAATCAATTAGACGGATTTAGAAACTGAATAACGTTTCATTATTGAGTAAATCCGCCGAGTTCAAATTTGAGTCGGTTAATGAAGTCAGCAAATGTCAGCATAATTAAATGTCAAGTTTTGACAGGTTTTGACAAGTTTAACAATGGGTTTTCTAAGGGTTTTCTAAATACTTCTGAAGTATTTAAAAGATCAATGATGTCAATTTCATCTTTAGCTAGCCACCGTCTTCTTACTATCATGATAACAAATGATAACAAAATAGGTGCATCCCTTGAATGGAATACACCTTGATTAGTGCCGATTTCGACATTTATTAAACTTTACCTAAATGCAAGTATACCACCGTTTGAGGGCTTATTTTCTGGTCAACTAAAAGCCCCCGAATTAGGACATAAGGTAAATAATTAATGCTGAATACTCAACGTAAACACTCATATCCTCACCAGAACCGCACGGGCTTGCACAAGTATTGTATTTGATTTCTTGAATAACTAATTCAGGATTATTTTCTAAAAAGTAGTTAACTTGATTAGTTAGTTCTTCTTTAGTTTTGGCGCTAATGGTTTCAACTTTTAAATTACGTGCTGTTTGTTTAATCATAATTGACCTCTTTTCTATTCTGCTAACCACCTATATTGGCGTAGAGGTGGTTTAATTTCTTGGCGAGTTGTTTAATTCAAATACATTGTTAAAAATGAGACACCACAAGACACCATGAGACACCTTATAGGACGGGGCTTAATCTTACAGCCCCAAGGGATTAGACCACATAAGACGACAAGACACCACTTTTCTAACTTTCCCCTGTATCTCCTTTATACGTTCCACGTTGTTTCACACCGTATTATTTATATACTTTTTATATAAAATAGGTGTCTTATTGTCTTGTAAAGTGATGTAAACGCTGGTATATCAACGTTTATTAACAAGACACTTTATATAAAAAAGCCGTCTTATACCGTCTTACATCGTCTTATTACTTTCTTTTTCTAAAGCCTCTTACTTGTTTACCGTTGTAATATCCACGTTTCCCACTTTCATAATTAAAGACATTCTCCATTAAATCACGAATTTTAGTATCTTTATAATTGTAAAGCTTAAACATTAATTCATGAGTAGGAATAAAATCAGCATTGTGAAAGTCATTATATAGAACGTCAGCTAATTCATCTTCTGCACTGTCTACATATTCAAACTTTTTGCGGTGGTTTTCTAGTAACTCTGTTTGCTTGGGTGAAAGTAAAAATGGATCTTTAGCTTGTTTATAAAGCCATACAGTTTCGCCCCAGATCTGTTGGACGTAATCAGGGGTTAAATCAGTAACGGGGTTTAATTCTTGTAGGCTTTTATGTGTCATTAATGGTAAAAAGCGCCTTGTACCTGTTTTGTCTTTTAAATAGGTTCTGTTATTGGTAGTTCTAGCAAAGATAAATTTTTTAACGAATTGCTTTGGATGCTTGGCATAGGGCGGACGATATTTAAAATTGTTATCAGTTAAAAAACGTTTTATTTCTTCAAATGAGCTTTTACTTGTAGCTGCCATTTCATCATCGTTAACAATAAACATTCCAATTAAATTGCCTAAATCATCCTTATCAGTAACTGAATTAAATTGGTCAGTATATAGCCCCATTGGTGCTAGATTCTGTAACAATGTGGTTTTACCTATACCTTGACTACCTACTAAATCTAATGATTGATCTATTTTAGTTAAGGGATGATAAACTTTAGCCACACCGCCCATGAACCACAAGCGAGTTATTAAAGATGTTACAGCAGATCTTTCTACGCCAAGAAATTTAGGGAAAAAATCGTCTAATCGACGTTGACCATCATATTTTTTAAAAGCATTCTCCATATAATCGACCATAGGATTTAAAGCGTGACGTTGAGAAACTATGTTTATAGCACTTTCAATTCTAGCTTTATTAAAAATGGTATTATCATAAACAGCTTTATTTTCAATATAATTAGCAATTTCATCGTCATAACTATCAATAAAAGCACCTTTTTTAATATGAAGTAAAGGTATATCCTTAGTAATTTCATTTTCTTCAGAAAATTCATTATATTGAAATGCGCCTTTGAATATTGGGTCATTATCTAAAATAGCCACAACATTTTTAATACTGTCTTTCTTAATATTGCCAGTAGAATTTAGGTTAAAAACAGAACGTAACAAAGTGTATTTTTTAGCACGTCTTTCATTATCTTTTCTTATACTTTCTACCGATTTTTCAGGCAAAGAAAATGGTAAATCTTCACTATGTTTCTTAAACTCTTTATCAATCTTTACCATGTTTTTTGCTTGCTTTAGCGGTTTATTTTTCTTACTATTAGTCATAAAGAAAAATCATCCTTTCTAAATGTTTATGATTATTCATATAGATTAATTCCTTGTTCATGTCTTCGCCTCCAAACGTTAAGCATTTAAGATTAATCTACCTGCACAATTAATATTGTTTAGTCCTTAACTACGCCCATAGTTACGGGCTTTTTATTTTGCTTTTGGGACGGCATCTCATGGGACGCAAGCCACGCTGTTATACTTGCTTTTCCATAAAGCTTGCGACCGTCAATATTAGCTACTGGCATTCCTAGCGAAGCCCAATATGTAATCGTGGAATCAGCAACGCCAAAATATTTAGCAATTTCTTTGCGGTTTAAGTAAGGCTTGCTTGATGTGGTGGCTTGCTTGATTGCATCCCTCACAACGTTAAGCACATAGGTTTTGATTTCTGTTTCTTGGTTTTCGTCTAGTTTGAACTCCATTATTAACGCTCCTTAATTGATTTAGCATTGTCTGTTAAGTCGGTTGAATAATCAGCAAGTTCATTGGTTAAATGCTGCAGCATCTTTTTAGTACTAATAGGGTCGGACGGGTCATCTTCTGGCACATCTTCAATTAACTTAGACAATAATCCATAGCTAACAAATATTTGTTCTGCAATTCTGTTCATTTCATATAAAGCTTGATGCAATTTAATTTCATCGTTCATCGTTTAAGCCTCCATAGGTTCAAAGTCGTCAAAATCATATTTACCACCTTGCAAGTCGTAGACGGTTTGGGCTAGTTCATTTCTCATAACCTCTATATATCTTTCAGGAATCTTATTTCGTCCATATTCCATAATCGTACCGTCTACAAATGCACAATAGAGGTAACCGTCCTTATACCAACGATTTACCACGTTTGAACCGTCTGCACTGTAATTAGTCATGGTTTACCACCTCCTTAGTGGGATGCACAGCAAGCCATGAGTTAATTTTTTTGACTGTTTCAGAACGTAGCCCGTCAGTTTTACCATTAATCACGTTAGCCATAGTGTAGCGGCTAACACCTAACTGTTGAGCTAGGGAACTAATAGTTAAATTTCGTCTACCTCTTTCAACTCTTAACGTTTCTAGTTGTTGATTTGTGATTTTCATATAGATAACCTCATTTCTCGTTTAAAAAAGCAACATATTTTGTTGACACAAATAAATATAAATCATCAATTCTTATAAGTCAACAAAAAGTGTTGCAAAAAGGCAAATTAATATTTAAACTAATATTGAGAAGAGGTGAGAAAAAATGAAGAATAATTTACAGAAACTAAGAAAACAAAATAAGCTAAGTCAAAATGACTTAGCTAAACTACTTGGAGTTACTCGACAGGCGGTAAGCTTATATGAACAAGGAAAACGTCAATTAAAAGACAAAGACATTGCAGTATTAACAAAATACTTTGATGTTTCAAGAAATTATTTACTCGGTGCATATTCAAAGAAAGAAATATTAGCTATTCTGCAAGAAGCATACAAAAAAGCCACACATCAAGAAGTAGGTGGCTATGACTTGGTTAAGGATGATATTAGTTTCAATGTTGATTTAATTATGATTGCTAAAGGTGAAATAGAACCTAATGAGCCACAACTTAAAGGAATGCTAAGCCCTAATGAAGTAGATGATTTCAAGTTTTGGAATACTAACTTTTCTTTTGTTTTTAATAGTGTGGCGGTAAATTGGCTAGTTACTAGACCTGTTGAAACTACAAAGGAAGAGGTTTTAAAAGCAATTAATGAATCGTTGCAAATAGAAATTTCTAAGCTAACCACCGATACCACCGAACGCCAAAATGAATATGGTGAGTGGCTAGAAAGTCCATCGCAATATTTATTACAACGTCAAGAATTTATTAATAATCACATTCAAGATGATGGTACGTTAAGCTTTTAATTAATGCTGACATCGCAATTCTAAAGCCTTGTTCGTTCTGATTAGTTGTTAGTTGATTATCTTGCATCCACGGGTCGCCCTAAAATGAGGCATCCCACATATTCAATCCATGTTAAATATTTAAGATTAGTCTACCTGCACACATTCACTAATCGAGGTAAACAAACATGAACAATGATATTAAAGAATACACCACGCCCAGTGGCGAAAAACGATACAAGTTTTTAATTTATGTGGGTAAAGATGAAACAACAGGGAACACCATTCAAATTAAGAAGCAAGGTTTTAAGACTGAACAGGAAGCTATGGAATGCTACCTAAATTACAAGCTAAAGGTAGTAAGGGGCGAGTATGTTCCAGTTACTAAGCGCAAGCTGCGCCTAAATGATCTATATAAGATGTGGGTCAAACTGTACAAAAGAACGGTGCAAGAAAGTACGTTTGTTTCAACTGAAAAGATATTTAAAAATCATATTCTTAAACAACTAGGGAACATCTATTTAAACAAGTTAACTGTTTCTCAATGTCAAAATGCGGTAAATACGTGGGCGGATGTAGCACCCAAAACTTTTAAGCGATTTGTATTCTATGCTTCAAAGCTGATTAACTACGGGATAACTATGGAACTAATGAAGAAAAATCCCATGAAGAAAGTTATCTTGCCAAAAGTTGAACGTGATACTAGGAAGTTCGACAACTTTTATTCCAAAGAAGAACTCAATACGTTCTTAAGGGACGCAAAACAATATAATTTCAGATACTTCATGTTCTTTAGATTATTGGCGTATTCAGGAATGCGCAAGGGCGAGTGTCTAGCCCTCAAATGGTCGGATATTGATTTTAAAAACAATACCATAGACATTAACAAGTCCTTAGCAAGTGGCGAAAATAACCGCCTGTATCTTTCTCCATGTAAGACTAGTAACAGTGTTAGAACCCTAGATATGGATGCTGAAACGATGCGTTATTTGAAAGAGTGGCGAACCAAACAACAAAAAGAAATGCTGAAACTAGGCTTGAATTTTCTTAGCAATGATAATTTAGTTTTTGCCAATAGCGAAGGCAACTATACCGTCCTATCTAAACCTCAACGGTGGAACAATGCTATTTGTAAGAAGTTTGGACTACGACATATTAAAGTCCACGGCTTTAGGCATACGCACGCTTCTTTATTATTTGATGCGGGTGTTTCTATGAAAGATGTTAAGGATCGTCTAGGACATTCAGATATTACCACCACCATGAACATTTATACTCACGTAACAGAAAACAAGGCTAAAGAGACGGCTAACAGTTTCGCTAAATTTATGCAATCTTAGTGTAAAAACTTCATATGCGACTTCATATTTTTTAGTGAAGCTCTAAAAGCCTTGATATTAAAGCACGGACGGGGGCTAATTTCTAAACCCCCTCATCTCCATACAATAGTAAAAGTGTCTGGGAAAAAACTAACCCTTAGATACTGAAAGACGATCAATCCAACTCTTAATTTGAGTTGCTTGACCGTCTTTTTCTGTCTATTTTTATTTTTGAACAAAGAAAATTGGTCTTTTGACCATCTTCTGTTCCAATATTTGCTTAAATTC
>NZ_PCZF01000001.1:0-88342 GCF_002554115.1 Lactobacillus sp. UMNPBX4 | reverse complement strand
GACTTGGGCTTTTTTAATTATTTATTCAACTTACCGTAAAAAATTATACACTTAGCACAAAAAGACACCAAGAAATAATCTTTCTTAGTGTCTTCTTTATTTTATCTATCTTTTTAACTTTTTTGTTTTCTAGAGAAGTGTAAGTTATATAAGTTAATGATTAATTATGAGCTGTGACAGCGATCAAATTATCACCGTGTTTGTCGCCAGCGTCGGTAATGCGTTGAACATTTGCGTAGTTAGCAGTGTTAGTAATTACTACCATGACAGTAGTGTCGTAACCTGCTTTCTTCACAGCATCAAGGTCAACTGTACCAAGCTTATCGCCCTTTTCAACTCTTTGCCCTTGTTTTACAAAGCTTTCGAAGTGTTCACCCTTAAGGTTTACAGTATCAAGACCGATGTGAATCAATACTTCAGCACCGTCATCTGACTTAATACCGTATGCGTGCTTAGTTTCGTAAGCAATAGTTACAGTACCAGTAACTGGTGAGTAAATTGTACCGTCACTAGGGATAACAGCAGCACCGTCACCCATTAACTTAGCTGAGAATACTTGATCGTTAACCTTAGTTAAGCTTTCTGGAGTACCATCAACTGGTGAAGCAATAACTTCATCCTTTAATGATAATTCCTCCTTACCGAGCTTTTCTGCCTTTTGATTTTCTTCAGCGTAATCATCTGCATCGTTTACTGGAACATCTTGTTCAGCAACTTCTTCCTTCAAGTGACCCTTACCGTAAACGTAAGTTAAGACAAAGGCAACTACAAAACTGATTGCTACAGAAACAATCCACATTGGAATAGTCTTTGGATAAATTGAAAGGAATCCAAGGAAACCAGCTGAACCAAGGGCAGCTGCAGTTACGTGCATGAAGCCAGCAAATGCGGCAGCAACACCTGAACCGATCAAAGCACAGAAGAATGGGAACTTGTACTTCAAGTTAACACCGAAAAGTGCTGGTTCAGTAATACCAAGAAGTGCAGATACACCTGATGAACTTGCCAACCCCTTCATCTTCTTGTTCTTAGTCAAGAAGTAAACTGCGAAGGTTGCGGCACCTTGAGCAACGTTAGCCATACATGCGGTAACAAAGATAAAGTCACCAGAACTTGCTGGATTCTTAGCAAATGCTGCCAAAAGTTGAGTTTCAACAGCTGGGAAACTTTGGTGAAGACCAGTAGTAACAATTGCTGAATAAGTCAAACCAAAGACACCCATACCAAAGGCACCAGTAGTGTTGTAAAGCCATACGATTGCATTAGTAATAGCGTCTGAGATACCCTTGAAGACTGGTCCAATAATTACAAAAGTAAGGAAACCAGTAATCATAATTGAAAGAAGTGGTGTAAAGGTAAAGTCAACTGCAGATGGAAGCCATTTGTGGAATCTCTTTTCCAAAATTGATAATACCCAAACTGATACTAAGACAGGAATAACTTGGTATTGGTAGTTAGTTTGTGCAACATGTAAACCAAAGATATCCCAGAACTTAGTAGCACCACCCAAGTTAGGTGTGGTCATAATCATACCGATTGCAGCACCCAAGAATTGGTTAGCTCCAAACCTTTTAGCCGCCGACATACCTACCAGAATTGGCATAAAGATAAATGGAGCAGCTGACATGACTTGGATCATGTTAGAAAGGCCAGCAATATTAGGTGCCATTTGAACAACTGACTTAGAACCAAATAGTCCTGGTGAAGTCAAGAAGTTGTTCAAAGCCATCAACAAACCACCAGCAACTAAGGCTGGAATGATTGGAACAAAGATGTCAGACAAAAGTTTAATGAAATCCATTACTGGATTCTTCTTTTTACCTTCTGCAGCGACCTTCTTCAAATCATCGGTTGATAATTCTTTCAAGCCAGTGATCTTAATGAATTCATCATAAACATCATTAACATCCCCTGGCCCAATAATAACTTGATATTGGCCATTAGTCTTAAAGGTACCTTTAACATCTGGATCGTTGTCCAATGCTTTTTGGTCAACCTTTGAGTCATCTTTTAAAACTAAACGCAAACGAGTAGCACAGTGAGCACCAGCGATAATATTGTCGCGGCCCACGTCTTTAATTACTCGTTCAGCCACCTTTCTGTGGTCCATATTTGTTTCCTCCTATGTAAACGTTTTATTCTCAATTCACTAACTATGATAACGCATTCATGAAATATGTCAATCGTTTGACAGAAATTTCTTTATTTATTTTACAGACTTATGACTTAATAAGCCAATTTTGCTGATATAAAATATGATAAGCGTTTGACACATTTTTTATTATCTACTAAAATACAAATGAAAGATAACGCTTACACGGAGGCAAAATTATGGAATGGACAAGAGAAAAACGTTATTTACCTTATAGTAAATGGGATGCAGAGACCTTACTTGACTTACAAGCAGAGGCCGCAAATTCCGCTTATCAAATGCATTACCATTTACACCCTATTTCAGGTTTAGTTAATGATCCAAATGGATTTTCTTATTTTAATGGTGAATATCACCTGTTTTATCAATCATATCCATTTGGTGCTGTTCACGGTTTAAAATCATGGGTCCACTTCAAGTCTCAAGACTTAGTTCACTGGATCAATCTCGGCTTAGCTGTTAAGCCTGACAGCATGGCAGATTCACACGGTGCCTACTCAGGTTCTGCTCGTGAAATCGACGGCAAATTATTCTTAATGTACACAGGTAATCACCGTGATGAAAACTGGGTTCGCACTCCTTACCAAATTGGTGCTTGGATGGATAAAGATGGTGTCTTCAAAGACAAAACTGTTTTATTCAAGAATCCTGATCACATCACTGAACATTTCCGCGATCCTCAAATTCTTAAGGAAAATGACACTTACTATGCGATTTTAGGTGCACAAGACAAAGCTGAAAAACACGGTCATATTGATGTTTGGAAATCTAAGGATCTTAAGAATTGGGAAGAATTAGGCTTCTTAAACTTATCAGATCACGTTTTAGGCTACATGATTGAATGTCCTAACATTGTTCGCGTCGGCGGTAAAGTCGTAGTCATTTTCTGCCCTCAAGGTTTAGATAAAAAGATTGCAGACTATGATGATATTTACCCTAACATGTATGTGATTGCCGATGACATTGATTTTGAAAATCACTGTTTAATCAACCCAGGTCCTTTACACAACCTCGACGAAGGCTTCGATGTTTATGCTACACAAGCATTTAACGCCCCTGATGGTACTGCATACGAAGTTAGCTGGGTTGGTTTGCCTGATACCACTTACCCAACCGATGATGAAAATTGGGCTAACTGCTTAAGCCAAGTTAAGAAGTTGAGTATTCATGATGGCAAACTAATTCAAGAACCAGTTGAAACTATCAAGTCATTACGCAGAAATGAAGAAAAAGTTAGTGGTAAGACAATAAAAGAAAATACTACCGGCCAATATGAATTAAAGTTAAATATTTCAGCTAACCAAACTGGCACTTTGCACTTTGCTGCTAACGATGATTTAAGCGAAAGCTTGCAAATCAAGTTTGATACCAACGATGGAAAATTAACTTTGGATCGTGCTCAGGCTGGGAAGAAAGTAGCAGTTGATTATGGCACCACTAGATCTACTAGCTTTACTCCACACGAAGACTTAAAACTTGATATTTTTGTCGATCACTCATTAGTAGAAATCTTCGTTAACGGTGGCGAACATGTTCTAACTGGCAGATTTTTCACTGATCCAGTTAACCAACGAATTAAATTTGATCAAGATACAAATTATCAAGGAACTTTCTACAATATGGAAACGATCCTTTAATAAGGTGATATTATGGCAGTAAAATTGACAGATGTTGCACAAAAAGCTGGTGTTTCAGTAACAACTGTCTCTCGAGTAATTAATAATCATGGCTATTTAAGCGATAAAACCAAACATAAAGTTTTCACAGCTATGAAAGAATTAAATTATCAACCTAATTCCCTTGCTCGATCACTTCAAGGCAAAAAAATGAAATTAATTGGATTGATTTTCCCAGAAATAACCAATCCATTTTTTGCGGAACTAATACAAGATATCGAAAACATTTTATTTGAAAAGGGATATAAGATAATCCTTTGTAATGCTCAAAGAGATAAAGAAAAAGAACGTGCCTACCTAAAAATGCTCTTAGCCAACCAGGTTGATGGTATTATTGCCGGAGCTCATAATTTAGGAATCGAAGAATATCAAGAATTAGGATTGCCGATTGTTTCTTTTGATCGTAAATTATCCGAAAATGTACCTATTGTCAGTTGTGATAATTATCAAGGAATCAAATTAGCAGTACATGATTTAATTCAAAGTGGTTGTCATAAAATTTTCTTTTTAGGAAATAAACAATTAAAAGGTAACCCTACAGACCAACGATTAAAGGCCTATTTAAACGAAGCAGAAAATTTAAATTTTACTCCCCACATTTGTTCAGTAGCATTTTCTGATTCTACATTATTGAAGAATATAACTATTCACGAAATGCTGCAAAATGATCATCCTGATGGTGTTGTTTGCACAGATGATTTAACCGCAATCTTAGTTTTACAAGAAGCACGAAAGTTAGGATTAAAAGTACCTGAAGATTTAAAAGTAATTGGCTTTGATGGTACTAAACAAATTCAAACTTACCATTCTGAATTATCAACAATTGCTCAACCCATCAATGATATAGCTATTTTGTTAGTTAAACTTTTGCTTCAAAGAATTAGTGATCCTAATAAAGAACTTAACAAAAAGCATTACATCTTACCTGTTAAATTAATTAAAAGTTTAACAACCGCATGAAAATAAGGCTTGGAGATTTCCAAGCCTTATTTTTTAGACATATTCTATTTTGATATCACTCATGCTCGAACGACCTTGAATAATTAAAGTTGGTCCACCACCGTTAGACGTACCATCAATTTCAAAATCACCTGACATGAAAGTAGATGCCATGTTGCTTTCTACCTGCCATGATAATGGTAAATAGATCGTCAAATCTGTCATTGTTATATTGACATTCATTGTCACTGTTTCATTTGCTGCCTGAGCATCATCTAAGTATAAGTTAACATCACTCATTTTAGCATTCACATCAATTGTCTCTAGTGCTTTAGAATGAATATAACGAGAAGTGTCTGACATAGTTTGATCAACTACTACATGAGAACCTTGTTCTTTGCTTACTGTATCAGTAAAGATATGATCTGTAAGATTTTCTCTTTTGTCCCTAAAGTTTTTAATTTTCTTATTTGCATAAACCACCGTATGAAATCGATTGCGAAAAATAATCCCCAATCCAATTGAAATTAGGACTGCTGCAAGTAAAATAGTCCACGGTACCAACCGAGTAATATGTAGTGGTTCAGCGAAAATCATTAAAATGAACGCAACGGAAAAGACACTCTCAGTGATCCGACGATTAATTAATCCATCTAATAAACTGATTGCAAAAATCACTGTCCCAATCGCAGCCCAGAACCCTAGTCTGTAAGTCCAAATCCCCATTTGGTTTAAAACTACAAACAATGCACAGGCAATAAAGAAGATGCCCCAAAAAGCTCGTCCCAATTTACCTCTCATTGAAAATTCCTTCTTTCTTCTAAACGATTACGCAAATCACGATAATAATGCCGCGATACATAGACCGTTTTATATGATTCTTCAAATTTAATCTGACAGTTAGAAATCGAACGTGTAATGGCATATATTTTATCCAAATTCAAAATAGTAGATTTAGCTACTCGCATAAAATTGCCGCCCAATATATCTTCTAACTCATACAATTTGTATTTAACTTGATAAGCATTTTTCGTCGTATGAGCCATGACGATCTTACTGTCAGTTTCAAAGAAAAGGATGTCGCTTAAATTCAAATAATAAGAGACATCATCTTTGATAGCTTCGATCTGCTCAAGATTAGGCGTTTGTTTCTGCAAGGCATGATACAATTGTTCAATTTCTGGCGTTAATTCCGAAGCATTAATAACTATTTCTGTCTCCTTTTGATTAGGATCAATATTTAATTTTACCTTCAAGCTTCATCCCTCCCTTCGACTTAACTATATTAAACCAAGAATCTTGCGTGAAAACTAGCTATTTAGACTAAGTGGTCAATTTTCATGACTAAGAGGTAAAAAAGACTACCTTTCATTTAGAAAAGTAGTCTTTTAAGATTATAATTCATCGTTCTTTTGCTTTTCAGAATCTAAAAAGTAAATCAATGTTTGCAATTCTGTTGCCAAATCTACATTTTGCACTCTTACACTTGCAGGAGCAGATAATCTAATCGGTGTAAAGTTCATAATTCCCTTAACTCCCGCATCTACCATTTCATCAGTAGTCTTTTGGGCAGCGGTTGAAGGAACAGTTAAAATAGCAATTGAAATTTGTTGATCACTTAATTGCTGCTTTAAATCTTTCATATCGTAAACAGGAACGCCGCTTAGGATACGACCTGTAATTTTTTTATTAATATCAAAAGCACAAGAAATTCTAATATTGTTGCTTCGCTTAAAATTGTAATTAAGTAACGCCCTTCCCAAGTTACCAACACCAACTAAAGCAACGTTTGTCAATGTATCTTGATTTAAAATCTTTTTGAAAAAGCTCAGCAAATTCTTTACATCATAACCATATCCGCGCTTACCTAAAGCACCAAAATATGAGAAATCTCTTCTAATCGAAGCACTATCAACTTGAACTGCCTCAGATAGTTCAGTGGAAGAAACCTTATCCTTGCCTTCTTCATTTAAAATGATCAAATAACGATAATATAAAGGTAGTCTTTTTGCTGTTGCTTTTGGAATTTTTATTCTATCCATAATAGAAGCCCCCAACTGTATTTCATGTTTGTGAATGCACAATCAAGCATATCTATCATACCTGTTAACAGGGTGTTTGTCCAAACATATTTTTCACAAAGATTATTTTTCACATGTATTTAGTATTCGATCACTTTCTACCATATGGTAGAATAATGGTTAGGTGAAAAATTATGATTATTGCACAAGGACACGATTTAGAACAACAATTTGGTGCCAACACTTTATTTAAAAATGTTACTTTTTCAATCGATTCTAATGCCCGAATCGGTTTAGTTGGTCCCAACGGGGTCGGTAAAACTACCCTATTAAAAATTATGACAGGCGAGCAAGAACCAACTCACGGTGAATTCACTGTTAACAAGGGCATTGATGTAGGTTACATTGCTCAGGAAAATGCATTAAACGAAGACAAGACCATTTGGGATGAAATGGAATCTGTTTTTGCACCCTTAATAAAGGAAGCAAAAAGTTTAACTCACATGCAAGAACAAATTGCGGAACATCCCGAAGACCAGGAACTGCTTAAGCAATATGACCAAAAGCAATTTGCTTTTGAACAAAAAGGCGGTTATACCTACCAATCAGATATTAAGAGTATCCTGAATGGTTTCAAGTTTCCAGAAAATACTTGGCAAAAGAAGATTGGCAGCCTTTCTGGCGGTGAAAAGACTAGATTAGCTTTCGTAAAGTTGCTTCTGCGTAAGCCCGCATTGCTTTTGCTAGACGAACCTACTAACTACCTTGACTTGGATACGCTTGATTGGTTGGAAGGCTTTTTGAAGAACTATAGCGGTACAATTTTGGTTGTATCCCACGACCAGTACTTCTTAGATCATTTGGCAACTCAAATCTTCGAATTGCAATTTGGTAAATTAACTCCATTTAAGGGTAATTATTCTGCTTACGTAATGCAGCGTGAACAACGTGATAAAGATCAAGAAGCAGCATATGAAAAGCAACAGGCCGAGATCAAAAAAGACGAAGAATTTATTCAAAAGAATTTAGTAAGAGCTACTACTACCAAACGTGCTCAGAGTCGTCGTAAAAAGCTTGAAAAAATCGAACGAATCAAGCCACCAAAGCATAAGAACAAGGTTCGAATTCACTTTAATAGCGAGCGCCCTTCTGGTAAGGAAGTTTTAATTCTTAACGATTTAACTATTGGTTATCCAGACAAAACAATGGTTAGTGATATTTCCTTCCAAATTAATAAAGGTGATCGTGTAGCTATTATTGGACCAAATGGTATCGGTAAATCTACATTACTTAAAACCATTATGAAACAATTGCAGCCTAAAGGTGGTTCCATTAAATACGGCGCATCTTTAGACATCGGGTATTATGATCAGGAATTGCAAAGACTTGATCCTTCTAAGACCGTTTTGGACACTGTTTGGGATCGTCATAAGACAATGCCAGAACGTGATGTTCGTTCAATCTTGGCCAGTTTTCTTTTTACTGCTAAAGATATTGATAAAACTGTCGGACAACTATCCGGTGGTCAAAAAGCCAGATTAACTTTAACAGTTCTTTCTCTTGAACACGATAACTTCTTGTTGATGGACGAACCTACCAACCACTTGGATATCGAAGCAAAAGAAGTGCTTGAAAAAGCACTAAAAGACTTCGATGGCACTTTGCTCTTCGTTTCTCACGACCGTTACTTCATTAATCAATTAGCTAATAAAATTGTTTCTGTTAGAAATAGTCACGCCAAGATATATAATGGTAATTATTCTTACTATCTTGATGAAAAAGCAAAGCAAGAAATAGCTGCCTCATCTTCAACAGAAGTTCAACCTACTAAACAAGTCAGCCAGCAAAAGCTTTCTTACCAAGAACAAAAACAGCGTGATTCACAAAAGAGAAAATTGCAGCGCGCAATTGACCAAGCTGAACAAAAGATTGAAGAATTAGAAGAACAAGAACAAAGTATTCAAAATGAAATGGCAAATCCTGATATTGCTTCCAATTTTGATAAGCTTGGACCACTTCAAGAGCAATTATCTGATGTTCAAAAACAGCTAGATGATGCAAATAACGCTTGGGAAAAAGCAATCGAAGAAATGGATAATTTTGAATAACATATCTAAAGACTTCCACAATATGTGGTAGTCTTTTTTGTGTTTATGGCTATATTAAGTAACGGATTTTATTATTCCTAAGTGTAAAATAGTTTGCGGTGACGCTTAGTTACAAATTAAAAAGGAGCCAAATCCAATTTAGGACTTGACTCCAAAACAAAAAGACCAGTAGTCTGATGTTAAGCAAAAAAACATATTAGAAACTGGTCTTTTATGAATTTAATTGTAACTGAAATCGTAGGTATTTTAAAGTCTGAAACTAATATTATTAAACGTGAAAAAGCTTTAGTAGTCTTCTTTCTTAATTTGATTAGAAACTTAATGGCTTTAGCCTTGGAACAAGTTGATCAAGAGCTAAGTGAATCAATGAAGAATCAAGGCTACCAGATTGAAAAGAAGAATCAACGTTCAATTAATATAGCTTTTGGTGAAGTAACTTATTCTAGAAGAAGGTATGTGAAAGCTGGTACAGAAAGCCGCTATCCGTTAGATGAATTAATGGGCTTTGATAAATATAAGCATTACAGTGTTTTAGCTGTCAGAAATATTTTAGAAGTAAGTAGTGTTACCACTTATCGCAATACTGCCTTAGCTGTTAATTGCCTTTCAGGTTTTAATATTAGTCATGCTCAAGTAGGTAATCTGGTCAAAGCTGCTGGTCAAAAGATCAAAGAACAACAAGAATCCGATAGTCGTTATGATGCGCAAACTTCAAAGAAAAAAGTGTCAGTACTGTATCTTGAAGGCGATGGCGTCATGATTAAAGGCACTCAAGGACGGTTAGAGTTTCATCGCTATCAGATTTGTGAAGGTATTCGTAATGACGCAGAGAGCGAGTTAATGCCAAGGAATTTGTATCGTTAAGCCGTTTGGATGCTTTGAATGAAGCTAAAGAATATTTAGCTAACACTTATGATTTAACTGACACTTTGATTATCAGTAATGCCGATGGCGGTGCTGGTTATACTAAAAAAGACTTTGGCGAAATTGTTGGTCATTGCAGTAAACATGAGCACTTTTTAGACGTTTTCCATCTGAACAAGAAGATTAAAGATCGTCTTTGCTTTGTCCAAGAACTGCAGGGTAAATTAATCTATGCCTTAGAGTTTAAGTACGACCGCGACTTAGTGAATACAATCTTGAATACGGTTGAAAGTAAACTATTTGATGAGCTAGATACTGCGCAAAACTATGAGCATCTCGCCCGACTTCGCAGTTATATTGATAGCCACTGGGACGATATCAAGCCGTTCAAAATGCGTAATTTAAAGGTTACTAAAGCAATCGGTAGCTGTGAGAGTAATCACCGTAAGTACACTTATCGGGTTAAGGGACAAGGCAAATACTGGTCTAAAGCTGGCGCAGAAGGCATGCTCAGAATATTGACCTGCATCAAGAATCACGACTTAGAGAAATGGCTCAATAGTAACTTTGAGACAGGTAAGTTGATCAGTTTAGACCGCAAGAAACTACAGGCAGCAGCTAGAGATAGCTTAAAGCGGCGTCATGAAACGCACATTGAAATTCAACATGGAGCGTTAACAACAGAAGTTGCTGGCGGAAGTTATTTAAGTAAATTCAATCGAATGTTAAACCACATAAATTATTAAGGAATTAAGGTCAGACTAATGGTTTTTAGGCTACCGCAAAAACATTGACACTTACGTTGTACGCTGGTTAATTGATGATAGTGCTTAGAAATGCTAGAATTTGAATTGGTCATGAAGATCTTCCTTTCTTGATTTTTCGTCACTTCAAGTTTAGGTCTTCATGGCCTTTTTGTTTAACACTTAGTGTTGCACTTCATTTTTAAATCCGGGTTTTATTCTATTTTTTTAAATCGATTAAGAAATAATTTTCATCCCCGCGATATGTGGCAATAGAATATTCGATCGGAATTTCCTTCTTAGTGTAACCATAAGTGTGGAAATAAAAGACCGGATCATTTTCTGCAATATCTAATAAATCAGCTGTTATCTCATTGGCAGCCTTAACTTCCAGCTTACGCTTGACATGAATCACCGACAAATCTCTTTTGCTCAGTTCTTGATAAAGTGAGTGCGTTGAAAAATCAATTTGCCCTAAATCAGTTAAATATTTTACAGGTAAATATGTTGTCACTACTACATTAGGACTACCATCAGCCGAACGTAAACGCGTTAACTTGTAGACTTCATCGTTCGCCTTCAACTTTAAAGCTTGCCTTACCTCTTCTGTAGACTTTGCTTTTTTAAAGTAAAGAACTTGAGTCTGAGCAGTTAAACCTTTTTGCTTCATTTCACAATCATAGCTTTGAATGACATGAGTAAATTCCTGGGCAATTTTAGTCTGCTTAACAATTGTACCAACATGCTTACGGCGTTCTAAGTAGCCCTGATTAACCAAACCCTGGACAGCATGACTAATCGTTGGACGAGAGACTTCGTATTTAGCTGCAAGTTCTACTTCTTTCGGAATCAGATCACCGGTTTGATAACTGCCATCAGTTATCTGCTTACGCAAAATTTCTTCAATTTCTTGATACTTCGCCTTAGTCATGAGGCAAAAACTCCTGTGCTTTTTCTAATACGCTAATCGCATTCAAGCTATGCTCTGCAGCTTCATCGGCCGCTTGCTGATCATGTTCTTTGATCTTACGTGCAAAGTAATTAAACTCGCTAATCATGCGGTGATCATACTTATTGAAGTTATAATGCTTTGGCTCTTCTTTTCCTATTTGAACATAATAATCAGGCAGAACATTTAATGGTCCATCAAAGTAGATTAACCCCTTCTCGCCTTCAATATAAGAACGAGTTGGTCCAACTGCATCCTTGGCTGCAATTAAACTAGCTTGCTTATCATCATAAGTTAAATTCAGAATACCGGAAGTGTCAGTACCACGCTGAATTGTTGGTAAGTATGAAATTTGCTTTGGCTGACCAAATAAACTGACACAGAAATTGATGTTGTAGATATTCATATCCATTAAAGCACCGCCACCCATTTTACGATCAAACTTAGGAATATGAACACCTGCTAAGAAGTCCGCATAGTGACTAGAAATTTGTGTCAGATTCAAAGCTATGACATGAACCTTGCCGATCTTTTTCAAGTCTTCTTTTAAGTGGAAGTCGTTCTCCAGATAAAGAACAGTCATTGCTTCAAAGAGCAAAACGTGGTGTTTATCAGCGGTCTTCTTAAGCTCTTTTACCTGCTCGCTTGTCTCAACTAATGGCTTTTCACAGATGACATTTTTATCTGCTGTTAAAGCTTGTTTAGCAATTGGAAAATGCAGCGAATTAGGTACACCAATATAAACAGTATCAATATCGCTATCGGCAAACATTGCTTCGTTATCTGTGTAAACTTTCTGAATATGATACTTCTCAGCTAATTTTTCTGCGACTGACTTTGATCTGGCTAAGGTGGAAATTGCCACTAACTCTACATCTTGCATTTGATCAAAGGCTGACAAAAAGTCATGCACAATTTGGCCACTACCAACGATTCCTAATTTCATTTCTTACTCCTAACAATTAATCTCAATGCCATCAACATGATCGTCTTCCATCCGGCGCTTCAAAGCTTCGTAAATCTTCACACCAGCAGAACAACCGATACGATCAGCACCGGCACGCACCATGGCTAAAAAGTCGTCGCTATTGCGAATACCACCAGCTGCCTTAACTTTGACGTCATCACCGACTACTGACTTCATCAACTTTACATCTTCCACCTTAGCACCACCAGTACCCAAGCCAGTTGAAGTCTTAATAAAGTCTGGTTTTACTTCTTTAGCAATCTCAGCTAACTTCTTAATTTCATCCTTAGTTAGGTAGCAATTTTCAAAAATTACCTTACATGGAATGTTGTGTTCGTGACAAGCAGCAACCATTTCTTGCATTTCACGCTTGATGTAGTCATAGTTCTTTGCCTTTAATTCGGTGATATTAATGACATAGTCAATTTCATTAGCGCCATTTTTAATCGCATCTTTGGTATCAAAGACCTTGGATTCAATGGTTTGTTGTCCTAAAGGAAAGGCAATGGCTGCACCAGTATCGATATCGGTACCCTTAAGTTGTTCTGAACAGAACTTGGATTGCACCTGATTGATGGCAACCATCTTGAAGTGGTATTTCTTAGCTTCATCACAAAGTTTCTTCATATCTGCTTCAGTTGCGTCAGCATGCAAATTAGTGTGATCGATTAATCTAGCAAAATCATCTAAAGTGTATTTCATAATTTAAGCCTCTTCTATTATGTAATAACATATTGCTTACATATATGATATTATAGCCTAGTTAAATAAAAGTCAACATATATGTAATTACATAATAAAAAATCCTAGATTTTCTCTAGGATTTTTTATCTATTCTATTTAATTCAACATGCTCTTAGCATATGGCAATTCAAGTGATGGATCAGCATTCAAAGTCAAATCCGCAAATTGATTATCATTATAAAGATTATATGCAGCAGCACCAATCATCGCAGCGTTATCACCACAAAGCTTGATATCTGGTAAAATCACCTTTGGTTGATCTGCCTTAGGTAGTTTAGCAATTTCTGCACTCATGCGATCACGCAAACCATGGTTAGCAACAACTCCACCACCCATGATAAAGGTCTTAGGCTTGTACTGCTTAATTGCACGAATCGTCTTATGTGCTAAAACATCAATTACCGCAGCTTGGAAGCTGGCAGCCAAATCGTATTTATTCAACTTTTCATGAATTTGATCAGCATGGTGGCAAGTGTTGATAAATGCTGACTTGAGTCCTGAGAATGAGAAATCATAGTCATCATCTTCCATCATTGCACGTGGGAAGTTAAAGGTATCCTTTCCTTCGTGAGCCCATGCATCAATGGTCTTACCTGCTGGATAATTTACCCCAAGTACACGGCCAATCTTGTCGTATGCTTCACCAGCGGCATCATCACGAGTATCACCGATAATTTCAAAATGAACTGGATCTTTTAACAAGACAATTTCAGTATGTCCACCAGAAACTTGCAATGCCAAAGCAGGATATTCAATCTCATCCTTTAATTGCGCTGCCATAATGTGACCCATAATGTGATCGACACCAATCAAAGGAATACCAGTAGCCATTGAGGCTGCCTTAGCTGCGCTAACACCGATCAAAAGCGCACCGACAAGTCCTGGGCCATAAGTAACCGCAATAGCATCAATGTCTTTCCAACCACAGTTTGCTTCATTCAAAGCTTCTTTAGTAATTTGGCTAACAACTTCAATATGGTGACGACTGGCAACTTCTGGTACTACACCACCGAATCTTTGATGACTCTTGATTTGTGTTGCCACAATTAAACTTTCAATTTCACGTCCATTTTTGATAACAGCTGTGGAAGTTTCATCACATGAACTTTCATAAGCTAAAATGCGAATATCTTTTTTCTCACTCAAAACGTAAACTTCTTTCTTCTAATTTGATGTGGCTTTAACCATAAAACCATATTTATTGCATCAGTATGAGTATCTTGATAATAATTTTTACGAATAAAATTGCTTGTAAATCCTAATGAGCGATATAACCGTTGAGCAATCTCATTATCCGTACGTACTTCTAAAGTCACGCAATCACTGTCATTCTCACGAGCACGATTGATCATCATTTCCATCAAATAATGACCTATGTGTTGATGTTGATAAAGCGGAGAAACAGCGATATTAGTAATATGCGTTTCTTCTGGACTAAATCTTGCACCAATGAATGCTACCAAATTTGAGGCGTGATAAACCACTAAATAAAGAGAATTATTTCTTTTTCTCAATTCGGTTGCAAAAGAAAATTGGTTCCAAGGGGTTCTTCCAGAATAAACCTGCTGCTCTAATACTAATAGATCTGGAATATTATCATCATTAGCTTGCATTACTTGCAAGATTTTGCCATTTACATTGGTAATAAATGGCGTAAAACTCATATCAATTTGATTAACTGATTGATGAAAAAACTGATTAAACTTCTTCAACATAATGACTATCCGGTTCGAATGGCTTTCCTGTTTTCTTATGCCAATCTACTTCTGCTTGCGTTCTGCGCAAATATCTTGGCAATAACTTATCTGGATCTACTGGTTGGGCATCAATTGCTAATTGACCAATTAAGCCAGCATGAATCACATTTTGCTCATCGGTGCCATATTCATATGGGATATTCAAAGCTTTAATCTTTTCATCTTGCTTTTCAAGACCAGAACCAACAAATACAATCTTATCGACCTTATTTTGTGCTGCATATTCTTGAATAGCCTTAATCAAGACGTCGATATTGTAATGACCATCCGGAATTACATTTTTAGGAATGTCCCCACTAATGTATCCTGCAGCAAAATAATTATCATTTCTAGCATCTAAACCGGTAATTACTAAAGCTGGTTCTTTAACCCCTTTAGCTAAAGCTTGCAAAGTAGAAATACCAACTACTTCTTTATTTAAAATGCTAGCAAACATTTTAACAGTAGTAATTCCAATTCTTAAACCGGTGTATGAACCTGGTCCGATTGCTACAGCAAAACGGTCTATATCGTTTAAAGTTAATTTATTTTCTTTTAAAATCTCTTCAATTAATGGATCAAGGTGTTCGCTATGATTACGTTCATCTCGCTCATTCTTCTCAACAATAACTTGTTGATCTTCATTTAAGGCAACGCTTAAATGATTAGTAGCTGTAGAAACACTTAAGATTTTCATTAATATTATTCTCTTTCTGCTTAAATTACTTTTTTATTTTAACACGAGAAACAGCTTGCAATACAACGTAGATTACAACCATTTGCACCCAAGGAATAATCATTTCTTTAGGCAATCGCTGAACTAAAGCAGCGTTAAAATTCATCCCGTACATCAGATGAAGCCACAATGTATTCATTCCGATATTCACAATAATTGTTACTAAAATTGTTGAAGCAACAATTCGCCACACTTTAACTGGATGATCGTATAAAAATAATGCATAAATTAATGGCCCAACCATTGCAGTCAAAGTAAAACCAATAAAGAAGCCTCCTTGATTGCCAAAAATAGCAGAGGAGACCAAGTCACTGATTCCACCACCAATTGTGCCCCAAACTGGACCAAAAAAGTAAGCTAATAATACGCTACCGATAAAGCCTAGGCCTACTTTAACCGTAGTTGGACCAAATGAAAATTGCCCCAAAATAATTTTCATTGCGACTATCATGCCCAAAAAAATCATCTGTTGCAAATCTGTACGTAAAATCTTTTTTGCATTCATCTATTTTTCCATCCTCTCTCATCATGAAAAAAACATGACCAATTTGTCATGTCTTTTATTATATCTCACGCCACTTCAATTCGCAGACTGCCTGCTCATTTCCGTCATTCGTTTCAACCGCATGATAGGATTTGGTAGCATCATTTTGTATTAAATTCATGCAAGAAATTATCTCGTCGCCATAATGTACTTCTTTATCAAACTTGATATCAATAGTTTTAACTACATGATTTCTTAGGAAATCACGATCTAACATATCAACAAACCAACTAAAATAATGACTGTTTGTAACATGATGATTAGTATCTAAATCATCATATCTTGCCCGATATTTTCTTCTATTCTCATAATTATCTTGTGCTCTCAAACGAGGAAAACGGGGCATTTTCTTCAGTAATGGCACGCCCCAATCTTCCATCATTTTTACATCGGCAGGAACTAAATGGCGCTTTTTAAGATCAAGCATGACCCATTGGCTTTTTACGCTAACCAATGGATTCCCTTCAGAATCACTAATACCAAAATCACGGTATTCAAAAAAACGATTGTATCCACTGGCATTAGTACTCAAAATGACTTGATCACCGGCTTCAGGTAATCGCTTAATATCAAAATGATATTGAGTAACCACCCAACCTAATCCTCTTTTTATTAAATCATCTGTACCAGCATGGCTGTTACTTAATTGATGTTCTGAAACTTGCATCAATAATTCAACCATAGCCGGCAACTCTAGACGACGATTTTCATCACAATCTCTAAATTCAATCTGGTAGTTTTCAGTATATTTCATAATTTATTTTTGATGATATTGATCATATAACTCATTCTTAGAAACATGATGCTCTTTAGCTACTTGCTTAATCGCATCTTTCTTTGATTCGCCTTTTTCTACTAAGGCATTGACTAAATCAATCAGTTCTGGCCAAGACAATTGTTTTGGTGCCTCAGTATTTGGTGAAATCAAAATTACGAATTCTCCACGAGGTGCATTTTGAGCAAAATATTCGGTTACTTCTTCAACGCTACCACGGATAAATTCCTCATGAATTTTAGTTAATTCACGTGCAGCTACAATCTGACGATCTTTAGGTAAAACAGTAGCTAAATTTTTCAGTGTTTTAGCTAAACGATGCGGTGCCTCATAAAAGATAGATGTGGCCTTAGCTTGATTCATTTGTTCAAAGTAGGGTTTTTGTTCAGAACTTTTACGTGGTAAAAAGCCGTAATAGGTAAATGGCTGCGCATCAAAACCAGAAGCAATAAGTGCGGTCGCAAAAGCAGACGGACCTGGAAGAGGAACCACTGGAATATCATTTTTAATACATTCTTGAACCAAGATATATCCTGGATCAGAAATAACCGGCATCCCGGCATCACTTATTTCCGCAATTACTGCACCATCTTTCATTAATTTAATTAATTCTGGCGCACGTTCTTTAGAATTATATTTATGAAATGAAATCATGCGATTATGAACGCCAATTTTTTCTAGTAAAATTCCACTAGTTCTGGTATCTTCAGCCGCAATGTAATCTGCATCAGTCAGAACTTTTTTAGCTCTAATTGTAATATCTTCTAAATTACCAATAGGTGTAGGAACCAGGTATAACTTACCTTCATCTTTTGCATAGCTGCTTTGCCGTTTCAATTTATCTGCCATCCTTCTTTATGCCTTTTTTTTCGCCAAAATTATCTAAAATATCAAGACAAAACATGCAATCTGCACTAGGATCACGATGTGAGCCATAATACATATTACAAATATGGTAACCAGAATCATAAATCTTCTTTAATGACTCTAAACCACTTTGCGTCTTAGTTTCCGGCGCAGGCTGATTTGCAGTTAATTTATCTAATTTTTCATGAAGCAACTGATTTTCTACTTTTAATTCAGTATTTTCTTTTAAAGTATCTAAAATATCATTCTCAAGACTAGCAATAGTCTTAGTCATATTTTCAGTTGTTTCCTTCAGTCTCTGCAATTTTAAATATGGATCCAATTTAAAACACCTACTTCCAATTTAAAGCAAGATAATCTAAAGAATTGCGAAAATTAACATTGCTTAAACGCATTTTATCTATTTCAACCAAATTATCTAGCATTCGTGCAGCTATATTTAGCTTAAGCGAATCAGACAGATCATGTTCTGCTAATAACTTCAACTTAACCAAAATATAGCGCTGCTCTGATACTAATTTAGCATTCTCCGACAGCTTATGTGCACTAACTAAAGCCAAACTATTATGTTCTAGCATTTCTTGGTAGAAATATTTTATTGCCTGATCTAATTTATCAAGATTACCCAGTTCTTCAATTTCACTCTTAGAAAAACCATTTTCTAGTAACAATGCAGTCTTTCCGGTAGGCTTTTCGCCATTATCAAAATTGATAATCTGAGTTCTAGATCGAACTGTTGGTAAAATTTGATCACTATTATTAGTAATTAAAATTGTAACTACAGGAGCAACGGGCTCTTCTAGCAAGTTAAGCAAACCATTAGCTGCGGATAAGGTCATTTTTTGAGCTTCATTAATAAAGAAAAAGCGCCGACTACTTTCAACCGGACTTTTGGCCAATTCTTCTTTTAAGGGCCGCACTTGATCGATTCCCAAAGTTTGTTTACCTTCAGGTTCAACTAATAGAACATCTGGATGATTACCAGATAAAATTTGTTTACAATTTTGACAAGTCCCATCCGGTTTATTTTCACCAGTACAATTAAATAAACAAGCTAACCAATAAGCCGTATTAAGTGCGCGACTCTCATCGCTATCTACGAATAAGTAGCTATGGGCTAATTTCTTTTGCTGGTATGCTCTTTGTAAAAATTGGGCTTGCTTCGTCCCTACATTAGAAATATCAATCATTTAAAAACGCTTAAACTTATCAACTGGAACAACAAAACAAATTGCACCACCTACAGTAACCTTTAATGGTTGGGTTATTTCATACCCTGTAGAAATCATATGTGGTGTTGCGATTTCTTCTCTTGCCCGTGATTCTTTCTTAATTACTTTTAGTACATCATCGACTTCTTCATCTTTGCATCCCACTAAAAATGTGGTGTTACCTTGACTCAAAAAGCCGCCTGAAGTTGCTAATTTAGTAGCACGGAAATTGCTTTTAACAAATGCTCTTTGTAGATTATTTGAATCTTCTTTTTGTACAATCGCAATTACTAATTTCATTTAATCAATCCTTAAAATATCTCTGGCAATCTTTTTTCTAGAGTTTCAATTACTTGATTTACGACATCATCAATTGGTTGACTGGCATCAATTGTTACAAAACGATCTGGATATAAATTCTTCACTTTTAAAAATCCAGCATAAACTTTTTTATGAAAAGCCATATTTTCTTGTTCTAACCGGTCTTCTTGGCCTGGACGAAGTTTTTGAATTCGATTAAGACCAACTTCAGGAGCAATATCCAAAAAGAAAGTCAAATCAGGATCTAATTTTCCTGTCGCAAAATCATTAATTTGCTTAACTTCTTTGATCCCTAAATCTCGGCCTTCTCCTTGATATGCTAGTGAACTATCAACAAAACGATCTGAAAAGACAATCTTGCCTTCACTAAGAGCTGGACGAATTATTTCTTCTACGTGTTGACTTCTTGCAGCCGCATATAGAAGCGCCTCTGTTTTGGCATCCATTTTATCATTTGCTGGATCCAAAATAATATCGCGAATTTTTTCTGCAATTTTTGATCCACCGGGTTCTCGAGTCACAAGATATTGTGGCTTAAGTTTAGGGCCAATCTTATCCAAAACCTCTTTTAAAACTGTACTTTTTCCTGCGCCATCAGGACCTTCAAAACTAACAAAATAACCTCTCATAAAATCCTCCATAGGTCTATTTTACAGAAGTTTCACATAGATTAACAGCCCTAGCAATTTTTAATTTATAAAATTAAAAAAGTCCCATAATGGGACTTAAATTTTACTGCGTAATCGCATTAGTGATACCACTAAATCTTGTGCCTCGATGACGGGCTTCATTATATAAAAAAGTATACTTTGCTTTTAAAATTCTACCTTGAATATAATTATCATCTGATAAATCCAAAGTATTTTGATCTAGATCTTGTTCTAAAGCTAGTTGATTCTGCAATTTTTCAATTTCAGTTACTAGCTTTTGATCACCTAGTTCTTTAATTTTATTTTTATTTCTTCTAGCCATTATAATGCCGTTCTTCCTTGCACTGCTCGCTTTAAAGTAATGGAATTAGCATATTCAATATCACTGCCCACAGATAAGCCAGCTGCTAATCGAGTAACCTTAATTCCGGCTGGCTTAATTAACTTGCTAATATACATAGCAGTTGATTCGCCTTCTGGAGTTGAATTAAGAGCTAAAATTACTTCTTTTACATCATCATTTTTTTGTAAACGAGTAATCAATGACTTAATATTAATCTCTTCTGGTCCAATTCCATCCATTGGAGAAAGAACACCGTGAAGCACATGATAAAGACCATCATATTCACCCATATCTTCAAAAGCCATCAAATCCTTAGGTTGTTCAACAACCATAATGGTAGTTTGATCACGATTAGGATTGGAGCAAATATCACAAACTTCTTTTTCAGTAATATTTCCACAAATAGGACATTGATGAATATCATTCTTCACTTGAATTAAAGCTTTAGAAAAATCTTCAACATCCTTTTCTGGCATATCCATTGTATAAAAAGCCAAACGAGTGGCAGTCTTTTCACCTACTCCAGGCAGCCTCATATAAGCATCAATCAAATGAGCTATTGGTAATGGATACTGCAATTACATCAAACCTTTCGTGTACTTGCCTAAACTTGCTTGAGTTGCTTCATCAATTTGAGATAATCCTTTGTTAACAGCATCAATGACTAAATCTTGAAGCATATCTGGATCATCTGGATCAATTGCTTCTTTATCGATCTTAATGTCTTTAAGCTTACGATCGCCTGTAAAAGTAGCTACTACAAGATCATCAGCTGACTTACCAGTAAATTCTTGTGCAGTAATATTTTCTTGTTCTTGGGCCATTTGTGCTTGAAGCTTCTTTGCTTGCTTCATCATTTGTTGCATGTTCATTCCGCCCATGCCCATACCGCCAAAGTTAGGTCTTCTACTCATTTTAATTCTTCTCCTTAATCTTTAATCGTTACAGCATCCCCAAAGAGATCTTTAGCCTTATTCACTATTTCAGAATTTTCTTTAGATTCTTTATTTTCAATCTGTTGCTTTTTCTTAGCAAGCAGTTCTTCCTTGTGACTTTCGACAAATTCTTTTCTCACAGCAAGCCAATCATCATCTGGGACTAACACAATTCCATATGAATGCTTAGCAAATTTCTCAATCAAATCTGTCAACTTATCCAGTAAGTCACCATCTGAAGCATTTTCAAACCATAAAGTATACTTACACTTCATTACAACCTGGTCTGGACTAGCAGCCACAGGTTCAAGAACATCTAATAATGCTTTCTCTGAAACTTCTAACACAGATTGTAAATCTGGCCATACATTCTTAATAGCGGTCAGATCTTCTTTGGTTGCATTTTCAAGAACATGATAAACCTGTTTTCGATTTTCTGCTGTAGTTTTTTTGATTTTTCTTGGTGATTTTTTAACTTCCTTAACAATTGTCTTTTTGGTAATTTTAGGAGACGTCTTTGGTACAGCCGTATCCAAATGGAACACTTGATCCTTAGCCAGCATTGGCTTATTGGACAGCTTACTAATTTGTTGCGTTAAGTCTACTACCTGTTTTTTTAATGCAGCTAGTTCTGCTTGCATATTAGTATTAACTTTAGCTGGAGCAGCTTGAACCGGAGCAGCTGTCGATGATGCTACTTGCTCTTCTTGCTTGCTGCCAGCTTCTACTAAAAATACTTCAAGCGGAATTTGTTGCTGATTAGTGTAACGCAGATCATTCAGTGCTTTATTTGCTAAAGTAATCAGACGATAGAATATATTTGTAGGTATATCCTTAATTTTTTGTACAAAATCTTCAGATAAAAACGTACTCTGGTTGTCGTCTCCCGCCTTGATCAACATCAAACTCTTAGTTGCCATCTCAATCAATTCATCCAAAATGTTTTTAGAACTAGCCCCTTGCGCTAATTCAGTTTGAGCTAATTTTAAAGCTGATTCTGGATTCTGCTCCAGCAATGCTAACAATATTTTTTCAATATTTTCCTTTGCAGCAAAGCCTGTAATTTCCAAAGCGTCTTGATAATTGACGCTTTCTTTCTCATAGCTAAGCAGCTGATCCAAGATACTAAGCGCATCCCGCATCCCACCATCTGCTACTTGTGCAATGACAGCTAGAGCTTTATCTTCATATTTGATATTCTCCTGATCAAGAATATATTTCATTCTCTTCTCAAGATCATCTTTTGAAATGCGTTTAAAGTTATAGCGTTGCGTTCTTGAAATAATAGTAGCTGGAACCTTCTGTAATTCGGTTGTCGCCAAAATAAACACAACGTGTTCTGGTGGTTCTTCTAGTGTCTTAAGCAATGCATTAAAAGCACCCATTGATAGCATATGAACTTCGTCAATAATGTAGACTTTATATTTTCCTTCTGTTGGAGCATATTTTACCTTATCGCGAATCTCACGAATTTCATCTACACCATTGTTAGAAGCCGCATCAATTTCCATAATATCAGGCATTGAACCTTTATCTGCAGCTATACAATTAGCACATTCATTACAAGGTTCGCCATCTTGAAGATTAGTACAGTTTAACGCTTTAGCAAAAATTTTAGCACAGGAGGTTTTACCTGTACCGCGAGGTCCCGCAAATAAAAATGCATGGGATACTTTGCCTCTTTTAATCGCATTTTTAAGAGTATCAGTAATTGACTCTTGGCCAATCACACTATCAAAAGTCCGTGGTCGCCATTTACGATATAGCGCTTGATAAGCCATAAATTCTCTTCCCTAGTAAAAAAACTCCTAACTCTTTAAAAGAGTTAAGAGTTTGTAATTGTCTAATAAAAGGCACATGCCTGAACAACCTTAGTGCTGCTACCTTCCGGTCCTGACACGATTCAGAGGTCAAACATTGCCCACAAAGTATCATAACGTATTTCGCAATTTTTTTCTAGTTTCTAGCCTAAAAATTTAATTATTTTCTGCTTTTTTAGCTAATTTTTCGGCCTTTTGTTTTTCTCGAATTGCACGAAAGAAATCCTTCAGCATTTTAGCACATTGATCACGATATAAACCACGAATGCTATGTGGATGGTGATTAAACTTTTCCACTTCAAACAAATCCACAACTGATCCACAAGCTCCAGCTTTTGGATCAAGTGCACCAAAGTAGACATCCTTAATTCGCGAGTTAATAATTGCACCAGCACACATTGGACAAGGCTCCAGCGTGACAAATAAACTGCAATCGATTAAACGCCACATACCCAAATTATGACATGCTTCTTTGATAGCAATCATTTCAGCATGTTGAGTAGCATCTTCGTCTAATTCCCGCCTATTATAGCCTGTGCCTATTACTTTTCCTTCGGGATCAACTACTACTGCTCCGATAGGAACCTCTCCTTGCTTCTCAGCCTCTTTAGCTTGATCTATGGCTAATTCCATATATTTCTTTTTATTAGCGCTAGACAGCATTATTATCCCTCTTAACGGACTTCAAAATATAGTATCCCTTATCTCTAGTAAGAATCTCACAATTTCCATAGGTAGCAGTCATCAACTTACGTGCACTAGGTTCGCCTTGCTTTTTCTGAATAACTACTAAAAGTACGCCCTGATCAACCAAATGATCGCTCGCACCGGTAATGATGTCACTGACAACTTTTTTACCGGCTCTAATTGGCGGATTGGTTAAAACTAAGCCGTACTTCTTATCCACCTGTGCATAACAATCAGAGGAATAAATATTTACGTTTGAAATGTGATTTACTTGTGCATTCTGTTTAGCCAAATTCAAACCACGCTCATTAACATCAACCATGTCGACAGTTTGACTAGGCCAAAACTTTGCAGAAAATAATCCAATAGGACCATATCCTGTTCCCACATCTAAAATATTTTCTTGTGGAAAAGTCACTTCTTTCATGGCTTTGATCAAAACGCCAGAGCCGTAATCCACGCGCATTTTTGAGAAAACACCAGCGTCAGTGGTAAATTTCAAATCAATGTTATCCACATGATAATCAATCACATGTTCATCATGCGCAGTCGTTGGATCTGTCGCAAAATACATTTGATTTTTATCTGTACTCATCCTATTTTTCCTTTCTTTTTTCTAGCAAATCTTTAAATTTTTCTACTTCATTTTCATCTCGTCTCTTTTTTAAAGATTGAATTTCTGCTTGCATTTGCTTATTTTGATCAGCTAAATCTTTGTTTTGTTTCTCAAGATCATCAAGCTTTTTTAGTACTAATTCAATATCGTCATGCGTATGTAGTGTATTTGCACCATTAGTTTTACGCATTAAGTAAGAAGTAATTGATGAGGTAAGCATTCCGACTATACCAATTCCTAACAGCATAATAACTAGTGTAACAAATTTACCCACAATGCTATGAGGAGGAATAGTTTTTCCAAATATTGCATCATATCCTACCGTTGATGCCGTCGATAAAGCCCACCAAAATGCAGTATCTAATGACACATGCTCGGTAATTGCAAACGCCTCAGCACCAACTAATAAGAAGGTAATAGTAAAAAAGACAACATACAGCAAACCGTTAGTATGAAAAATTATTTTTAATTTTCCCATTAGGCCTGCAAGACGAATCAATCTTAACAATCTTAAATCAGAAACTAAACCTGATAAATTAAAAATATTTAACCCCACAAATAATAATCCTATTGGAATAATAGATAATAAATCATAAATGTGGGTTTTAAAATACAGCTTTTTATCATCCGCTTCATAGAAGCGATAAAAATAATCTATTGCAAAAAATAAAACAATAGCACAGTTTATCCAAAACCATTTACTGGTTGGCTGATTTATACTGATGACAGCAGCAAAATCTAAAATAATTAAAAAAATAGAAATGATAGACAAAATTGCCATTACCCATTGATAGGGAGTTAATTTTTTATCTAAACCAATCATCATAAAATTTATTATACAAAAAAATAAGCTCTTCGCACATAGCAAAGAGCTTATTCTTAATGCCCAGTTGGGCTGTAACTATTTAAGGGTTACAGTTGCGCCAACTTCTTCAAGCTTAGCCTTGATGTCGTTAGCTTCGTCTTCTGAAACGCCTTCCTTAACGTTCTTAGGAGCACCATCAACAAGGTCCTTTGAGTCCTTAAGGCCAAGACCAGTAATGTCACGAACTGCCTTAATAACCTTAACCTTTTCTTGACCAGCTTCAGTCAATTCAACGTCGAATTCTGACTTAGCAGCACCTGCGTCTGCAGCACCTGCAGCAGCAACTGGAGCAGCAGCAGTAACGTCAAATTCGTCTTCAATAGCCTTTACAAGGTCGTTCAATTCAAGAATTGAAGCACCCTTTAATTCTTCAATAATCTTATCAGTATCTAAAGCCATTTAAGTATCCTCCGAAAAATTAGAATTTAGATATTAAATATAATTTCTTTATTATTCAGCTGAGTCTTCATCCTTAGATTCAGCAACAGCCTTAACAGCATAAGCGAAGTCGCGGATAGGAGCTTGCAATACAGAAACAAGCATTGAAAGCAAACCTTCGCGGCCTGGGATTGAAGCAAGTTCTTTGATTTCATCCTTAGAAGTCAACTTGCCTTCAAGCATACCACCCTTGATTTCGATAACGTCGAAATCATCTTCGTACTTAGAAACGATGCGTGCAGGTTCGGTAATGTCATCAGCGTTATCAGTGTAGATAACAGCAGTTGGGCCTACGAAAGTATTATCAAGACCTTCAATACCAGCCTTAGCAGCAGCACGTCTCAAGTAGGTGTTCTTGATAACCTTCATCTTAACGTCGTTATCACGAAGTTCCTTACGCATGTTAGTAACTTCTTCAACAGTTAAACCAAGGTAGTTGATTACCAAGATAGCCTTAGCAGCTTTAAGTTCTTCAGCAAATGCATCAACGAGCTTTTCCTTTTCAGCAATAGCAGCTTTACTCAAATTATTTCACCTCCATGATTACATTGATAAATTCTATAAGGCCTTTTTAAAGCAAAAACTCCATGCCGAAAGACATGGAGCATAAAAATCTTCATTATCTTCTGGCCTCGGCGGGATTTTGAGGCGTCATGCCACCCGAGTCTTAGGTAGAATTTACAGTTATTTAGTATAGCAGGCAAAAGTCGAAATAACAAGTAGTAAATTAAAAATAAGTCAAAAAAATAAGATCAACTGCAGTTAATCTTATCTTTTACTTTATAAATTAGTGAAATACACCAACAATAATTGGCAAAAGCCAAATCCAGAAAATACAACTTACTGCAAAGAAGACAGTTGAAACAGCAACGGAGCTGGCACCCTCTTTAACATAAATAAAGTAAAATAATAACGTAAATAATTAAAAAAAGAGAAAAGCTGTGCTTTCCTCTTTCAATTTATATGGTTTTAGTCTCACTTGGATTCGTTAATTCTTCTAGTTCACCAGTAGTTTTGTAAACAACCCAGCTAGCTAAATTAACTATGTGATCTCCAATTCGCTCTAACAATCTAGTTACAACAAAATAACTAGATGATGCCACTGCTCTAGATGGATCATCTTCAATACCATCAACAATTAACTTTCGTGCTCTAACATAATCATGGTCAATTACGCCATCACGACTGGCAACTTCTCGCGCCATCTTTTCATCATCTTGTACGTAAGCCGTCAAAATTTGAATAAGCATGTGACGAACATTGTGAGTCATATTTGAAATGATCTCTTCAACTTCAGGAATACGAGGATTACCCTTCACGCGAATTGTTTCAAGAGCAATGCTCATGGCATTTTCACCAATTCGCTCCAAATCAGTTGTTGCCTTCAAGATACTGATAACTACTCTAAAGTCGGTAGCTACCGGTTGCTGCAAAGCCATCAATTTTAATGCCTTTTTTTGAATATCAATTGATTCAGTAGGGATCTTTTCTTCATTATCAATCATAGATTGGGCAGTTTGTTTATCATGATCAACAAATGCGCGAGTGGCTTGATCGATTTGATCATTTACAAAAACACCCATTTCCATAAATTGCGTGTTTAATTTCTTTAATTCATCTAAAAATATTTCGTGCATCTTTAATACCTCAAAATTTTAACCAAAACGACCGTTAAGGTAATCACTTGTAATTTGCTTTTTAGGTGCAATAAACATTTCTTCAGTTGGACCGGCCTCGATCAAGTCGCCGTTCATTAAGAAGGCAGTCTGATCGGAGATTCGCCCAGCTTGCTGCAGGTTATGCGTCACCATGATGAAAGTATACTGGCGTTTTAATTCCATCAACGTTTCTTCAATCTCGCTACTTGAAATTGGATCCAAAGCACTAGTTGGTTCATCTAGCAAAACCACTTTCGGTCTAACCGCTAAGGCACGTGCAATACAGATTCTCTGCTGCTGACCACCGGAAAAGGCTTGCGCATTACGCTTCAAATTATCCTTGGTTTCTTTCCAAATAGCAGCCTGCTTGAGACTTTCTTCAACCCGTTGATCGATTAATTCTTTATCCTTTACACCGGCGAGTTTAAGACCATAGGCCACATTATCATAAACAGAAAATGGGAATGGTGCTGGCTGCTGGAAGACCATGCCCACTTCTTTACGAAGGGCTACTAGATCCATTTTAGGACCATAAATGTCTTGTCCCTCGAACTTGATATCACCGGTAATTTTAATATTTTCAATATCATCGTTCATCCGGTTCAAGCAACGTAAAAACGTTGATTTACCACAGCCTGAAGGTCCAATCAAGGCAGTCAATTCTTTTTCTTGAAAGTTAAGATTGATGCCATGCAATGCCTCATAGTCACCGTAACTCAGATGTACATCTTTTGCTGAAATTATTGTTGTCATTTTAACCAAAACTTCCCTGAATATAATCTTCAGTAATCTTTCCTTTAGGATTTGTAAAAATATCCGCAGTGGAATTATATTCAATTACATGCCCTAAATGGAAGAATGCAGTATAATCACTAATTCTTGATGCTTGCTGCATATTGTGAGTTACCATAATCATTGTATATTTACTTCTAAGCTGCTTTAAAGTATCTTCTAGCTTTGAAGTAGAAACAGGATCTAGTGCACTAGCTGGCTCATCTAAAAGCAAAACCTCTGGCTTAACAGCTAAGGCACGTGCAATACACAAACGCTGTTGTTGACCACCTGAAAGTGCCAATGCACTTTTATCAAGTTTATCTTTTACTTCATCCCATAATGCAGCCGCACGCAAACTTTCTTCTACTATTTTATCCAGTTCCTGTTTATTATTTTGCCCATCAGCTTTTAAAGCATAGACAATATTTTCTCTAATTGATTTAGGAAATGGATTGGGACGCTGGAAGACCATTCCAATGTTTTTTCTTAATTCATAAACATTAATGTTAGACTTATTCACATCCAAGCCATGAAACCAAATTTTGCCATTAACCGTTGCTACTCGATCATTCATTCGATTAAGTGATCGTAAAAAAGTAGATTTTCCAGAGCCCGAAGCTCCAATTAAGGCCGTAATAGTATTCTTCTTAAACTGTAAACTAGCATCAAAAAGCTTTTGTACTTTTCCACCATACAAAACACTTAGATCCTTTGTAGAAAGCTCTAAATCATCCTTGGCAAAAGTTTTAACGTAGCTTTGTTTTAATTCTTGTTGCATCATATCACCTTTATTTAGCTGCGGTTAGCTTGCGGTACAATTTATTACCCAAATAACGTGCACCTAAATTAAACACAATTACCACAATCACCAGCAAAGCAGATGTAGCCGCAGAAACAATAGTTGCATCTGGAATAATTCCCTCAGTATTAACCTTCCAAATGTGAACGGCCAACGTTTCAGCGGGACGCATCACATTTAGTGGACTAGTCGGACTAAAAGGATTCCAGTCAGCATAGTTAATAGTAGAACCACTTTGACCAGCCGTATAAATCAAGGCAGCGGCTTCACCAAAAATTCGTCCGGCACTTAAAATAATCCCGGTTAAGATACCCGGCAAGGCAGCTGGCAAGACGATCCCGCGAATAGTTTTCCAATTAGATAAGCCTAAAGCTAATCCTGCTTCGCGTTGTTCTTGTGGCACGCCCTTAATGGCTTCTTCGATATTGCTGGTTAAAATTGGCAAATTGAAGAAGGTTAAGGCCAACGCACCAGAGATAATTGAAAAGCCTAAACCAAATTGCACTACGAACAGTAAGTAACCAAATAAACCCACAACGATTGACGGCAAGGAGCTTAAAATTTGGATAGTAGTTCTAATTAAATTAGTCACCCAATTGTCTTTAGCATATTCAGCCAGATAAATTGCTGCTCCTAAGGCGATTGGCAATGAAATAATAGTAGTTAAGACCAATAGATATAATGAATTAAATAATTGATCTCGCACCCCTCCACCAGCTTGATAAGATGAAGCCTCTGAGGATAAGAAATGCCATGATAAATGAGGAACACCAGTAATTAAAATATTACCTAAAATACCAGCCAGAATTAATACAACGATTCCAACTAAGATGTAGATAACAGCGGTTGCTAATTTATCTTTCTTTTTTGCATCCATCTTTATTTCTGGCCTCTCTTTCCAATTAACTTAACTAGGAAGTTAAATACTAATGACATAATCAAAAGCAATAATGCTAATGACCATAATGCATTGTTAGGCAATGTCCCCATAACGGTATTTCCCATTTGACTGGTCAATTGACTAGTCAAAGTTGCGGATGGACTAACCAAATTGTATGGCATAAGAACTGCATTACCAATAACCATCTGTACGGCTAATGCTTCACCAAATGCTCTAGCCATACCAAAAATTACCGCTGTCAAAATTCTAGGAGTTGCTACACGCAAGACAACATGGTAAATAGTTTGCCAATGAGTTGCACCTAATGCCATTGATGCTTTTCGGAAATGACTAGGTACGGCTTTTAGACTATCTACAGTTAAAGAAGTAATAGTTGGTAAAACCATGACGAATAAAACTAAAGTAGCTGCTAAAATACCAAAACCTGTTCCACCAAATAATGTTCTGATTACAGGAATAATGATCGTTAATCCTAAAAAACCATAAACAACTGATGGAATACCAACCAATAATTCTGTTACTGATTGTAAAAATGAAGCACCTTTTTTAGAGGAGTATTCTGTCATGTAGAGCGCAATGGCTACCGCAAATGGTGTAGCTACAAGAGCTGCTAAAAGCGTTACCGCAAACGAAGTAACGATCATTACTGCAGCACCGACGTGATTCTTTCCTTCACCAGGATCCCAATCAGTTGAGGTCAAGAAATGAAAGACATTTACATGATTATCAATAAAAGTTGCGAGGCCGTGATAACCTACAAAGCCAATAATGGATACAACTAATACTATAATTAATCCAATAGCAAAATAAGTTAATCCTTTACCCCAATACTCTTGATGAGTTTCTTTAGAAGGCTTAGTTAATTTCTCAATATCAACGCTACTCGGACCCATCTTTTTTAATTTAACGTGTGGGACCTGCTGATCAGCAATAGCTTGATCAACTACTTCTTTTAATTTATCTTTATCATTCATAAATTATTTTCCTACTTTGATAACTCGATTATCACCATCTCGAGTTACTTTCATATCATCAATACTCAAATAACCGATTTTAGGTACAAGATCATGTTGTACCTTTTTACCTAACATATACTTAATAAATGCCTTTGTCTTCTTGTCTGGTTCGCCTTTAGTATACATATGCTGATAAGCCCATAATTGCCACTTATTAGTAGTAATGTTCTTATTAGTTGGCTTAACACCATCGATACTAAGTTTTTGAATATTGTCACCATTAGCATATGGGAAAGATATGTAGCTAATTGTTCCAGGCGTCGTATCAACGATTTTTTTAACCGCACCATTTGAATCCTGCTCTTGAGACTTAATAGCTTTTTGCTTATGTAAAACAATGTCTTCAAAAGAGTCTCTGGTACCACTGCCTTTAGAACGATTAACGACAATAATTGGAACGTTCTTTCCACCAAGTTGTTTCCAATTAGTTAGCTTACCGGTAAAAATTTGTCGTAGTTGTTTCATAGAGACATTCTTAACACCGACGCCTTTATTTACAATTGGTACAATACCAACAACTGCGACTTTATAGTCTTTAAGCTTCTTTGCATCGATTCCCTTTTTAGTCTCTGCAAAAACATCAGAGGTTCCAATCTGAACAGCACCAGCTTGTACTTGGCTCAATCCAGTGCCTGATCCACCACCTTGAACAACAATGTTGCTGCTTGGATGGGTCAACCGATAATCATTACCAGCTTGCTCTGCTAGAAGCTGTAATGCACTAGAACCAACAATTGTAATTTTAGAATTATCTTTAGCACATCCAGTTACACAGGCTAACATCAACAACACTAAAATTAATATTTTTCCAATAGAATGTTTTTTCATTAACACTTTCCTTAAGTAAATAGAATACGATTTCATATAGACAATTAATGATACCATGTAAAAAAATGCTAGGTCAATCACGTCTAGCGCTTACCCAGCTCTAATTAAGTTAAGTTTTTCTTAAGCACAAAAAAAGTCTCGCATGTGCGAGACCTTTTATTAATCAGTTTTTAAATTAGTCCAAGTTTAATGGATCAAGCTTGATACCAGGGCCAAAAGTAGCTGAAACAGCAACACTCTTGATGTATTGACCCTTAGCTGAAGCTGGACGTGCACGTAAGATAACATCACGTAAAGCATCAAAGTTTTCAACTAATTGATCTTCAGTGAATGAAACCTTACCAATTGGAGTATGAATAGCTGCTTGACGGTCAACACGGTATTCTACTTGACCTGCCTTAACGTTCTTAACAGCCTTTTCGATGTCCATAGTTACAGTACCAGTCTTAGGGTTTGGCATTAAGCCCTTAGGTCCAAGGATACGACCCAAACGACCTACCTTAGCCATCATCATTGGGGTTGCAACTACAACGTCAAAGTCCAACCAACCGTCTTGGATCTTTTGTACTAAATCATCTGAACCAACAAAGTCAGCACCTGCAGCCTTAGCTTGATCAGCTTGTGGACCTTCAGCAAATACTACAACGGTTTGAGTCTTACCAGTACCATTTGGCAAAACAAGTGAACCACGAATTTGTTGATCTGCTTGCTTAGGATCTACGCTTAAGTTGTAAGCTACATCAATTGTAGCGTCGAAGTTAGCGTATGAAGTTTCCTTAACAAGTTTCATAGCTTCTGCTACTGAGTATAATTTATTTGAGTCTACCTTCTTGGCAGCATCTAAATATTTCTTACCATGCTTTGGCATGTGATTTCCTCCTTGTATATGTGGTCAAACGAGCTTCTCTAACTCTCCCACCTAAAGTGTTAACTAAATAAAATTAACAGGATTAGTCTTCGACTTCGATACCCATACTTCTAGCGGTACCTTCAACCATGCGCATAGCAGCTTCAATATCAGCAGCGTTAAGGTCTTTCATCTTAGTCTCAGCAATTTCCTTGACTTGATCCTTGGTTACCTTACCAACCTTCTTGGTGTTAGGTTCACCTGAAGCCTTCTTGATCTTAGCAGCTTGCTTTAAAAGCACTGGTGCTGGTGGAGTCTTAGTAATGAATTCGAATGAACGATCTTCATATACTGTAATAACTACAGGGATAATCATGCCCTTTTGGTCAGCAGTTCTAGCATTGAAGTCCTTAGTAAAACCAACAATGTTAATACCAGCTTGACCCAAAGCAGGACCAACTGGAGGAGCTGGGGTAGCAGCACCAGCTGGGATTTGTAACTTAACTACGTTAATAACTTTCTTTGCCACGGTCAAAACCTCCTTGATTCCGTGATGCGGTTAAAATGGAGAATTTTCCTTTTTTCTCCTCCCACAATAATAAACGTACCGTATTAGAATAACATCGTTTAGCTACAATTACAACTAAAATTTATAGTTATTCGTTTACATCTAGCTTTTTAACTTGATCGTAATCAAGTTCAGCAGTAGTAGCACGACCAAACATATCAACTGAAACATATAACTTGTATTTATCAGGTTGAATATCAGTAATCTTACCTACCATGCCATTAAATGCACCTTCAATAATAGTTACTGATTCACCAATTTCAAAGTTTTCAGTTGGCTTCTTAGCAGGTTGGCCTTGATTTCTAAGAAGACGTTCTATTTCTTCAGGAAGAAGTGGTGAAGGTTTTGAACCACCACCGTGTGAACCAACAAAGCCAGTTACGTTAGGGGTATTTCTAACGATAAACCAACTTTCGTCGGTCATAACCATTTCGACTAAAACATAACCTGGGAAAATCTTTTCTTCAATTTCTTGTTTCTTACCGCGAACAGTTTCGACTTTTTCTTCTTCGGGAACCATTACACGAAAGATATAATCTTGCATCCCCATGCTTTGAGCACGAGAAAGTAAATCTGACTTAACCTTGTCTTCATAGCCAGAATAAGTATGTAAAACGTACCATTGCTTTTTTGCAGTTTCGACCATAATTCTTCTCCTTGTTTTTGGGTAAACAAAAAAACCTCCCACAGAGGTTTTTCTTAGCTGTCATTATTATAACATGAACCAATAATAATTTCTATTCTGATTACATATGTTGAGTTAACCAGCTAAAGAGCCAGTCAAGTGCACCCAAATATGCAGCAAACAAAATTGAACTTGTAATAACAGTCATAGTATCATGTCTATTTTGTTTTGCAGTTGGCCAAGTAACCAATTTCATTTCATGGGCAACGCTCTTAAAGAACTTAATCATTAACCTTTTTACCTCGTTTCCTTGTGTAAAGTCATCTTACCGCAATGCTTGCAGAACTTCTTCAGTTCAAGTCGCTGAGTGCGATTTTTACTTGCGGTGATTGAGTAGTTGCGTGACCCACATACGCTGCAGGCTAAAGCTGCTTTTTTCACTGCCATAATCTCACTTCCAAACTTTTATATAAAAACACATACTTATTCAGTATTTTATACTGTCAAATGCAATTACGTCAATATTCTAAATTAGAATTACCAATAACTAAAACCTATCCTAATCCATAGCAACTTAATATTTCAAATAGTTCTATCACTTATCTATAATAAGTTTAACGAGTTTTTAGAAAGGACTACTTTAAATGAACAAACATCCAGAATATTTATTAAATAAAATCTCTGGTCCACAAGACTTAAAGAAATTATCTATCGCTCAAATGCAACAATTGGCACAAGAAATTAGAACCTTAATCTTAGAAAAAGACGCTACTGAAGGTGGGCACTTAGGACCTGATCTCGGAATTGTCGAAGCTACTATTGCTTATCATTATGTTTTCGATGCTCCAAAAGACAAGATTGTATGGGATGTATCTCACCAAACCTACCCACACAAGATGTTAACCGGCCGTGCTCTTGCTTGGCTTGACCCTGATCATTATGAAGATGTTACTCCATACAGCAATCCTGATGAAAGTCCATACGATTACTACGCCGTTGGCCACACCTCTACTTCAATTGGACTTGCAACTGGAATGGCAAAGGCTAGAGACCTAATGGGTAATCACGAAAACATCATGGCCTTAATTGGTGATGGTTCAATGACTGGTGGTCTTGCTTATGAAGGCTTAAACAATGCCGCAATTGAAAAACATAATTTAGTTGTGGTAGTTAATGATAACCAAATGTCCATCGATGAAAACGTCGGTGGTTTAGTCACTGCTTTAAAGAAGTTACGTGATTCAAATGGTGAAACTAAGGAAAATCCATTTATTGCAATGGGCTTCGACTATCGCTATGTTGCCGATGGTAATGATATTAAATCAATGATTGAGGCCTTTAAAGCAGTCAAAGATGTTGATCACCCTATTCTTTTGCATATCAATACTTTAAAAGGTAAAGGCTACAAACCAGCAATTGATGAAGAAGAGGCTCACCACTGGGTAATGCCATTCGATTTAAAGACTGATAAGCCATTAGCACCTGCTAGTGAGGCACCAACTGCTAATTCAGTTGCTTTAGATGTTGTTAGTGAAGAAATCGAAAAAGGCACTAACTTAATGGCAATCAACGCTGCTATTCCTGGTGTCTTTGGCTTAGATAAAATTAAGAACAAATATCCAGACCACTACACAGATGTTGGTATTGCTGAACAAGAATCTGTTGCTTTTGCAGCTGGTGCTGCTAAGGAAGGTGCAGTTCCAGTTTTATTTGAAAATTCCACTTTCTTGCAACGTGCATTTGACCAATTATCACATGATGTCGCAGCTAATGATTTACCAGTAGTCATGATGGTTGCTGGCGGCGGAATCTCAGGCACCAGTAAAACTCACCTGGGTATTTTTGACCAAGTAATGATTTCTAACTTGCCTAACTGGATTTACTTAGCTCCTACTAATTTAGCTGAAGAAAAAGCCATGATGACGTGGGCGATCAAGCAAAGAAAACACCCTGTGGCTATTAAGATGCCAACTAAGGCTGTCCCTGAAAATGGTGACGCTCAAGAAGATTACAGTAAAATCACCTACCAAATTAAGCCAGGTAAAGACGTTGCTGTCTTAGCTTTGGGCGACATGTATGCAATATTTGGTGAAAAAGTAGCGCAAGAACTTAACGCGACCTTAGTTAACCCAGTTTCAGCTAATATTTTAGACAAAGACGCTCTAGATAAATTAGCTAAAGAAAATAAAGTCATCGTCACTATTGAAGACAATACTTTAGATGGTGGTTTTGGTGAGAAGGTAGCTTCCTACTTAGGCGACAAAGATGTCAAAGTTTTGAACTATGGTCAAAAGAGAGTTTACACTGATCAAACGCCATTAAAGGATATTTTAAAGGAGAACCGAATGACAGTTGACCAAATTGTTGAAGATATCAAAAATGCTTAGAAATTAATAATTATATCTAAAAAAATCTTCGGGTGATTTATCCGAAGATTTTTTCATGGCAAAATAAGTCGAGTAGTTTTTCAATTAATCCTGCATAATACAAGCTGTAAGGAGGTAAAAATTTTGGAACAAATTGAATCAGTTCAACAGATGCAAGAATTTATTCAAAATCATTTGTCTGAGCAGATCACACTTACTGCATTATCAAAGGTTTCATTATATTCACCTTGGTATTCCTATCGTCTATTCGTAAGCTATCTCAACATGACGCCAGCACAATATATCAGACGGGTGCGTTTATCACAAGCTGCGTTAAAATTGCGAGATTATCAAGATCGCATTACTGACATTGCATTAGAAAGTGGCTTTAAGAGTGTAGATGGTTTTCAGCGAGCTTTCTACCGCGAATTTAAATGCAATCCTAGTGAATAGGCTGCACATCCTGTTCCAATTTATCTATTTAATCCTTATGGCGTTAAATACAAACCTAATAGATATAGAAAGGAGTCTCCCATGAACACTACTAAGAAAATTTCTATTCAGGTTGTTGATAAACCTAAAAGAAAAGTAATTATTTAACGCGGCATTAAGGCAACTGATTACTTAGACTACTGTGATGAGGTTGGCTGTGAAGTATAGGGATTGCTTAAAAGCATTAAATCAATCAGTGGAGAACCTGTTTGCCTCTGGCTACCTGCTAAATATCGTCAGCCCAATACTTCCGAATATATTCAAGGTGTTGAAGTAGCAACAGATTATAACGCTCCAGTGCCAAAAGGGTTTGACGTTATTGAATTACCCGCTGCTAAATATTTAATGTTTAAAAGTGCACCATTTGCAGAAGAAAACTGCGGTGCAACTATTGAAGATGTAAGAGCAGCAATTAAAGAATATGATCCTAAAACTAAAGGCTATCTTTGGGATGAATCCAATCCAAGAATTCAACTTGAACCTATCGGAAGCAGAGGTTACATTGAAATGCTGCCTATTAAGAAAATAGATTAGACATATCCTCTAATTTTTAGAATGCATCTTTTGAAAAGAAGATAATTTTTGATAAGAAGTAGCTAAATCATTCTCAATTTCACGATAAAGTGGAAACATTTTTTGATAAGCAGCTACTTCTTTTTTGTGGGGATAATAAACTTTGTCATTTTCAACAAATTGTCCTATTTCATCAATCTTTTTATTTAGCCCTAATACCTGTCTTGCTAAAAACATAGCTGCAAGCGTTCCACTTTGTTGCTCCTTCATCGTGACAATCGGCACATCAAAAATATCAGCACACATCTGTCTAATAAAATCACTTTGCAAAAATCCGCCAGTTGCATTTATCGCAGCTGGTTTTTTAGTACTTTCAATTAACCCCGTTGCTGCATCGTAAAGATTAAAGATAATCCCTTCGATTACTGCTTGTGCCATCTCAGCCTTGGTATGCTGACGAGTCAGGCCAACAAAAGAACCACGAGCCTTTGCATCCCAAATAGGTGCACGCTCTCCACCTAAATATGGTAAAAAGATCAAGCCTTTACTACCAACCGGTGCATTTTTAGCCAATTGCAGGAAATCCTCTACTGTTGCTTTTTCATCTAGCAAAGTTCGTCTTGCCCAATCCAGTACAATTCCACCATTATTTACTGGACCGCCTAATAAAAATTGCTGTTTGCTTGCTGGATAACAAAAATAACGCGCATCTTGATCTATTTGTGAATTTTTAACAATCGTTCGCACGGCACCAGAAGTACCAACATTTAATGCAAAATGATTTTCGTCCACAACATTTACACCTACCGTGGACAAATAGCCATCGCTTGCGCCTAAAACAATCTTCGCGTCCGAACTTATCCCCAGGTTATGCACATATTTTGCACAAATTTCTCCAACAACCGTTGCTGGATCAGCTAAACTCGGTAATTTAGCTGCATCAATTTCTGCCGCTTTTAACAAATCTTGATCCCAATCTAATGTTTTTAGATTAAGCATCCCTGTTCCAGCTGCCATCGTTGTATCTGTTACAATTTTGCCAGTCAAACAATAAATAATATATTCCTTAATCCCAATCCATTTTTGTACCTGGTGAAAAAGATCGGGATTACTCTGCTTTAGCCATATCAATTTATAAATCGGAGCCATCGGATGGAGCGGCATTCCCGTTTTTTGATAAATCTTCTGTGCTAAGTCAGTCTCTTTTGCTTCTTCAACTACAGTGGTGCAGCGATTATCTGCCCAGGTAATGCTATTAGTCAAAACTTGATTATTTTTCCCTAGCCCAATTAAACTGTGCATTTGACTCGACCATGAGATTGCCGCAATTTTCCCCTGCACTTCTTTAGCCAATTTAAAAATAATCTTTTGCACCGCATTAAAGATTACCTGTGGATCTTCTTCTGCTTGCCCTAATTCCTTTTGAATTAATGGATAGCTTTGACTTACAATCATAATAGTTTGACCATCTAAATCATATAGCACTCCCTTAGTTGCAGTTGTTCCAATATCTATGCCAATTATGTATTTCATAAATTTAATCCTTATTCATTTTTTGCGACAAAAAAACAGCTGCCGGAGAGCAGCTGCCTTGGTGGTCAAACATGCGTGACCACGGTGCGTAGAACATTGTTTTTAGTCGGATTTACTTCTTAAGATTTTCGTTAACGAAGGCTTCGATTTTATCATCTGAGTCTTTCAAAAATGGAAGCATATCTTCTTCCGTCTTCATGGTATCTCTACCATTCTTTTCCATAAAGTAGTCCCAAAGGGCATCTCTAACTGGCATATCTGAATCACTCCAGTCAAAAGCTTCCTTCATGTGACGGTCTAACAATGCAGTCTTAATAATTTCGTCTGCCATCTTAAATTACCTCCTAAAATATTCTACATTTAGTATTATACCGCACTTTCTTTTGATCAGCTACAAATTGAAATATTAAAAAAGAACATTCCTCATCTTTTGAATCGTTCTAGATCTCGCCCGTAATAGTTTGGCAGCTCCAATATTTAAATGATTAATTACATACTCAACGCTCATCTCACCTAAAATTGTTAATAATGCAATTAGTTCAAGCCGGGATAAGCTTTTGACAAAATTATTATAAGTATCATCAATTGGAATCGCGAGTTCAGAACGTTTAGGCTCATTAATACTTTGCAAATCAAGTCTCTCTAAAGAAACCGAATTATTATACGTTCGCCGCCTTAATGCAGTATGATAGCGTACCAAAGTTCGCGCATGATTAGTCAACTTAGCTTTATATAAACCCGCAAAATTGCCTTTACGCTCAGAATAAACCATGGCCGCTTCATAACAAATAATCATCGCCTCTTGCTGCCAATCATTTTGATCATAATGACGTAAATAATATCCCTTCAGCACTTTGTTGACTAGGGGTTGATATAAAGTAAACAACTCCTTTAAGGCTTCGTCATCTCCTCTTTTAACTTGCTTAATCAACTTCTTTTCTTTAGCTTGCATTTATATTTCCTCTCAACTTTTCTTCGTTGAGAATACCTGTAGCTCTCTGAAGTCGAGAAGAAAACAAACGTTTATTGTCACACAACTATTTCCCTGTATAAAAAAAGATGGACAAAGCCATCTCTTTGTCCACCTCTATTAATTAATGCAACGGGTGTCTACTATTATAAGCCTGATAAAGTAAAACTCCTGTAGCCACACTCGCATTCAAAGATTGCACATGTCCAATCATTGGTAAAGTGATTGTTTGATCCATTTGCTTTTTAAGCAATGGCGCAATTCCCTTACCTTCATTACCAATTACTAAAACCGTTTTTCCTTTAGCATTCCATTCACGATAATCCGTACCAGCCATATCTGTTCCGAATACCCAATAGCCGCGCTTTTTTAATTCTTTGGTAGTTTGTACCAAATTATTGACGCGAGCAACTGGCACATAATCGATTGCCCCTGTTGAAGTTTTTGCTACAACTGAGGTCAATCCTGTTGCATGGCGCTTAGGAATAATAATCCCGTCAACACCAGTGGCATCAGCAGAACGCAAAATTGAACCTAAATTATGAGGATCTTCAATTGAATCAAGCATCAATAAAAATGGTTCTTTACCTTCATCATCAAATTGATCCAATAATTTGCTTAAATCGGCATATTCAAAACTAGAAATAGCCAAAACTAAGCCTTGATGATTACCACCATCAACCAAACGATCAAGTTTATTTTTAGGCACATTTTGAATTACTAATCGCTTCTTTTTACAAATAACATAAACCTGATTAGCAAAATCTTCTTGAATACCATGTTGTAAAAATACTTTATTAATTTTATCAGCACTTTGTGTCTTTAAATAATCAAGACCAGCATGGCGTCCAAAAACGAAATCTTTACTTGAAGTCATAATCTTTTAATCCATCCTCTTCTACGGTATTAATGCACCATTCAGTCAACTCTTGAACGCGATCATTTTTATTCAATAAATCAAGATAACCAATCATAGCTTCAAAACCAGTGGATAATTGATAGGTCTTTAAACTAGTATTTTTAGCTTTAGTATGACTCTTGGCATTACGACCGCGGCGGAAAGCTGTTAATTCAGCTTCAGTTAATCGCTCTTCATCTTGCAATTTAGTAACTAAGCCGGCTTGAGCTTTAGCTGAAACATAATGAGTCGCTTCACGCTGCAAGACCTGCGGCTTAACAATTCCGCCTTTAACTAAATGACGGCGAATGATTACTTCATAAACTGCATCCCCCAAATAGGCAAGCGTTTGTCCATTCAAAGTATCCGGATTTACTTCTTCTTCCGTTAATTTCTTTATTTTAATCACGAGTCCACCTTGTCCCTTGTGGAGTATCTTGAATAGTGATACCCATTTCTTTTAATTGATCACGGATTTGATCACTAGTTTCCCAATCCTTGTTCTTACGTGCTTCATCACGCTTTTTAACCAATTGATCAATTTCATCATCATTTGAACCTGCACTTTGACTGCAGAGCTTTTCAGTATCGATACCAAATACCAACAGCCATGCGGAAAGCTTATCCTTAAAAAGCTTCAATGATTCTTTATCAGCTTTTTCTGCATTGGCATTAGCGTTAATTACTGGCAACAAATCATAAATAGCGGTTAAAGCATTTTGAACATTAAAGTCATCATCCATTGCAGCTTCAAATTCTTCATTTGTTTTATTAATAGCAGTTGCTAACTCACTTGAATCTTCACTTGGCGTGTCATCTTCAAGACGGTAATTGATGTTAACTAAAGTATTTTTAAATCTATCTAAAATAGTAGCAGCTTGTTGCAAGTTTTCTGCAGAATAATTAATCTGACGACGATATTGTACGCTTGCCATAAAGAAACGCAAAACTTGTGGATCAACTTCTTTTAAAATGTCGTGTACAGTCACAAAGTTGTGTAATGACTTAGACATTTTTTCTTGATCCTTACCCACAGTCACAAAACCATTGTGAAGCCAGTAATTAACGAATTTTTTACCAGTTTTAGCTTCACTTTGGGCAATTTCATTTTCATGGTGCGGAAATTCCAAGTCTTGACCACCGCCATGGATATCAATTGTGTCACCTAAATATTTAGTAGACATTACTGAACATTCAATATGCCAACCTGGACGCCCCTTGCCCCATGGAGAATCCCAAGCAATTTCATCTGGTTCTTTTTGAGCTTTCCAAAGAGCAAAATCAATTGGGTCTTCCTTTCGATTTTGTTCTTCATCATTGATATGTTCTGAAGCGCCCTCTTCAAGTTGTTCAATATTTTGATCACTGAGCTGTCCATAATGCTTAAATTTCTTAGCACGGTAATAAACATCACCATGACTCTCATAAGCATAGCCCTTATCAATTAAAGTTTGAACAAAATTGATGATCTCTTTAATTTCATGAGTAGCACGGGGATGCAGTGTTGCCGGCTCGATATTTAAAGCAGTTGTATCCTCTAAAAACGCATTAATAAACTTTTCAGCTAACTTAGGAACCGTGGTGCCTTCAGCACGGGCTTCGTTAATCATCTTGTCATCAACATCAGTAAAGTTAGAAACATACTTAACCTTATAGCCCTTGTACTCCAAATAGCGTCTAATAGTATCAAAGGCAATTGAGCTACGAGCATTTCCGATGTGAATATAGTTATACACAGTAGGTCCACAGACGTACATGCTAATTTGTCCTGGAACTAAAGGTTTAAATTCTTCTTTTTTACGCGTCAGTGTATTATATACTTTCACGGCTAACACTTATCCCTTCTGTAAAAATAGCTATCCTTATTTTAGCAAATGAAAAAAGAAGTTGCAGTTATCTGCAGCTTCTTTTTCTAATCGTCTTTAATTAAAGACCATTTTCACTCATTTGCTTTAAGGTTAAGTCGATGTGTTCAACCACACGCTTCTTACCCAAAAGTTCCATAGCTTCACCAATACCAGGACCCACCATTGAACGAGTAGTAGCAATTCTGATTGGCATAAAGAGCTTTCTGCCCTTAACGCCAGTTGCCTTACGAGTAGCTTGAATAGCACCCATAATTTGAACTGAAGTAAATCTTGGGATAAGGTCTAATTGCTTCTTGAATTCTTCAATTACACCACGACCATCATCATTCTTGATTTCTTCAATTTCTTCATCTGAAAGATCCTTAGTATCTTCAAAGAAGATCCTAGCCATGTCAACGATTTGCTTAGTGTATGACATTTGTACTGAGTAAATGTTAACCAATTGACGAATCCATTCCATCTTTTCTGGAGCTGGATGTTCATCAACTAAACCTGCTTCTTGCAAGTTGTTCAAAGCAAGGTCAAGCAAGGTATCACGATCAGCCTTCTTGATGTATTGGTTGTTAATCCATTCAAGCTTCTTTTGGTCAAATGCAGCAGGTGACTTAGACAAACGAGCTGGATCAAATTGCTTGATGAATTCGCGCTTGTTAAAGATTTCGTTTTCACCCTTTGGTGACCAACCAAGAAGAGTAATGAAGTTAAACATAGCTTCTGGCAAGTAACCAAGGTCACGATATTGTTCAATAAATTGAAGAACTGATTCATCACGCTTAGAAAGCTTCTTACCAGTTTCTGAGTTAATGATCAAAGTCATGTGACCGAACTTAGGTGGTTCCCAACCAAGTGCTTCATAAACAACTAATTGCTTAGGTGTATTTGAAACGTGGTCATCACCACGAAGTACGTGGGTAATCTTCATCAAGTGGTCATCAATTACAACGGCGAAGTTGTAAGTTGGCATACCATCACGTTTTTGAATAACGAAGTCACCACCGATGGTGTCTGATTCGAATTCAAGGTGGCCCTTAACGATATCATCCCATGAGTAGGTTTCCATTTCTGGAATATGAATACGAACAACTGGCTTTAAGCCCTTAGCCTTAGCTTCTTCTTGAGCTTGCGTGATTTCATCAGCAGTCATGCCTTCATATTCATAAGTGTAGTGAGGTGCAACACCCATAGCACGTTGTTCTTCACGTTGTTCTTCAAGTTCTTCTTCAGTCTTGTATGAGTAGTATGCCTTACCTTCATCGATCAATTGATCAATATACTTTTGGTAAATTTCTTTTCTTTCTGATTGACGGTATGGACCGTAGTCTCCACCTTTATCTGGACCTTCATCCCAGTCAATACCTAACCAGTGAAGGTTTTCCATCTGAGACTTGGAACCGCCCTTAACGTTACGTTTTTGGTCGGTATCTTCAATTCTCAATACCATAGTACCCTTGTTATGACGGGCGAATAAATAGTTAAAAAGTGCAGTACGTGCGTTACCAATGTGCAAGTGACCAGTTGGACTTGGTGCATATCTTACACGGATTTTTTCTTTAGCCAAAATTCATGCCTCTTTCAAAATAGTAAATTCAAACAATTTTAGTTTACTCGTTATATAGGAAGAATTCAATCTGTGCTAACCAAAAACTAATTTTAATGCTTGAGGAATACTAGAAACCGGAATTACTTCAATCCCGTTTTCCGTTAAGCTTTGATACATATTGTGTTTAGGAATAAAAATACGTTTAAAACCTATCTTGGCAGCTTCCTTTACTCTTGCTTCGATTTTATCAACGCGGCGTACTTCGCCGGTCAACCCTACTTCACCTACGAAACAATCAGTAGGCGAAATTTCTTTATCGGTATAACTTGATGCAACTGACATTGCAATTGCCAAATCGATTGCCGGTTCATTTAACTTGATACCACCGGTAGCCGTTAAATAAACATCCTGATTTTGAAGCATCAAATTGCCTCTTTTTTCAAGTACGGCTAACAATAATGATGCTTTATTAAAACTAATTCCCGAAGTAGTTCTTTTAGCATAACCAAATGCAGTTGGTGTTACCAAAGCTTGAATTTCTGCCAAAAGCGGACGTGTTCCTTCTAGTGAAACTACCACGGCTGAACCAGTTGAGTTAGGCAGTCTTTGATCAAGAAAAATCGATGATGGATTAGTTACTTCACGTAATCCTTCATTTTCCATCTCAAACATCCCGATTTCATTAGCAGCACCAAAACGATTTTTCACGGAATGCAAAATCCGATACGTATGATGTTCATCCCCCTCAAAATAAAGGACAGTATCCACCATATGTTCCAAAATTTTTGGACCAGCAATTGCACCTTCTTTAGTCACGTGTCCAATTACGAAAACGGTAATCGCGTCCATTTTAGCAATTTTCATCAATTCACTAGTGACTTCACGTACTTGTGAAGCAGAACCGGTCATTGAATCAAGACTTGGTTCATTCATCGTTTGAATAGAATCAATAACGACAAAATCCGGCTTAACATCATTAATCTGTTCGCGAATATCATGCATATCCGTTTCTGGATAAAGCAACATATTGCTTTGACCGACTCCAAGACGGTCCGCTCTCAATTTAATTTGGTTAGCTGACTCTTCCCCTGAAACATAAAGAACCTTATATTTTTCTGCCAAATCACTCATAATCTGCAACATTAAAGTTGATTTACCAATTCCAGGGTCACCACCAATTAAGACAAGAGATCCGGGGACAATTCCGCCACCTAAGACACGGTTTAATTCCTCAGATTTAGTTGGAATTCGCTCTTCTTTTTCCGCCTTAATTTTATCCAAATGAACTGGTTCATTAATTCCCGTTTTTTGAATTAAACGACTGGCGGTTGCCTTAGTAGAACGCTTTTGCACTTCTTCAGTTTCTTTTTCAAATTGATTCCATGCACCACAATTAGGACAGCGTCCTAAGTAACTAGCAGAGATATAGCCACAGGAACGACATTTATATTGTGTTTTTACTCTAGCCATTAATCATCTTCCTCTTCATTAGTTGAACCAAAGCCACTTAATCGCGCACGACTAATCGGATTGTCATCATCGGTTTTTAAATACTTCATAAAAATTCCTTGTGCAATTCGATCGCCTTTATGGATATGCAGTGGACAAACTCCGTAATTTAACATTTGAACAAATAACTCACCCTCATTATTGGGATTATTGTAATAATCTGCATCAATCACACCGATACCGTTAGGTAAAGATAAGTGTTTTTTAAATGTATTGGATGAGCGATTAGCCAAAATTAACACTTCATCCTCTGGCATATAAACTTTTAAACCAGTTGGCACCAAAATCGGCTTTAAAATTTTATCAGCCATTTCAAAATCGCGTTGATACAGTTGATGTCCATTACGAATCAAGCGAAAGATTCTAACGAAATCCAAGCGCCAAATGCTAGGAATAGTGATATCTTCAGCAGCTTCAATATCATAACCCGCACTAGCTAAAGTTTGACGACGTGGTAAATTAATTTCCTTATCTTGATACTTCTTTACTACTTCAAATCCGCGTGTTTTCATTTCGATAACTCCATTTACTACTTTTCATTTAACAGATATATATTCTACAATGTTTTGAGTAAACACAAAATATTTAACTCTCTATTATTTATTACGCAAAAAAGAGTGATTTTTTCTTTTAAAAAGGTGAAATTTTATGTTTGACATTAATAAATCACATCTATCATTTGAAGATCATGATGATAGCAACGTTTTAACCAGTAGCTGGACGATGGATAAAATAAAAAGAAATGACGGTACCGTTTGGGTGATGAATCATTTCTTTATTAATCCTAATTCTAATTTAGAAGAGGCATTAGAAAAGGAAATGCCTACCGCTTTATCCGTTGCCCAAGAATCCCGCTACCCTATTTGGCCACTTGATCCAATAGTTATCAACTATTTTGAAAAGCATCCCGAATTTCACAGTATTTGGTATCATCAGCCTTACACAAAATAAGAGTCCACATACGTGGGCTCTTATTTTCTTTGCAATTGATTATATTTTGCACCATCTGGTAACTTGAAATCTATTTTGTTATAGCCATTCCAAGTCGTTTGTTGCTCTACCAATTTAGTTTCATTATTTTCACTACTACATCTTAATACCCCTGCATCGTACCCATTACTAAAATCGAGATAGGCCGAACTTTTTAATTAATCTTTATCGTGATATAAAATTTTTATATATCTTATCTAAAATAGGTATATCAATACTAGTAATAGACTACTTCCTTTTTATCAGCTAAAATATAGAATGAAGAGGTATATATTAAAAGGAGGATTTTTAATGGCAAAAGAAATTAATAATGATACCATTGCAAAATTTGAAAATGATTTAAACAATCATCCTGTTTTTAACGTTGCAAGTCACGCAGCACAAGAAAATGGCATTTACAAAGCAAGTCAAAACTTACAAACTAAGATCGACCTAGACCCAACTTTCTCAATTGAAATTGATACTGGTAAGCCAGCTGATCAAAAACAATCAGGCCGTTGCTGGATGTTTAGCGCTTTAAACACTATGCGCCACCCATTACAAAAGAAGTTTAAGTTAAAGGACTTTGAATTATCTCAAAACTACACTAACTTCTGGGATAAATTTGAAAAATCTAACTGGTTCTTTGAAAACGTAATTGCAACAGCTGATAAAGACTTAGGCGATCGTAAGGTTTCATTCTTATTCACTACCCCACAACAAGATGGTGGTCAATGGGACATGCTTTGCGGCATCATCGAAAAATACGGTATTGTGCCAAAGAGCGTTTACCCAGAAACTGCTAACGCAACTAATTCAAGTGCATTAAACGATACTTTGAACACTTTGCTTCGTAAGGACGGTCTTGAATTACGCAGACTTGTTAATGCTGGCAAATCAGAAGACGAAGTACAAGCTCGCAAAGAAAAAATGTTAAACGATGTCTTCCGTGTTCTCGCAATTTCACTTGGTGTTCCACCAAAGAAGTTCAACTTTGAATACCGTGATGATGATCACAATTATCACATCGACAAGGACATTACACCTAAAGAATTCTTCGATAAATATGTTGGTATGGATTTAGCTAACCACATTTCAACTATCAATGCCCCAACCAGCGATAAGCCTTTCCACAAGGTATTCTCAGTTGAATACTTGGGTAACGTTGAGGGCGGTCGTCAAGTTCGTCACTTGAACTTAAAGGTTGATGAAATGAAGGATTTAATCATCAAGCAATTGAAGAGCGGTGAAGTTGTTTGGTTTGGTTCAAACGTTGTTAAGGATTCTGAACGTCGTGCTGGTCTGCTTGACACTAACCTTTACCGCCGTGATCAATTGTTTGATGTTGACTTCTCAATGTCTAAGGCTGACAAGCTTGACTCAGGCGAAAGCATGATGGACCACGCAATGGTCATCACTGGTGTTGACATTGTTGACGGCAAGCCAACTAAGTGGAAAATTGAAAATTCATGGGGTGAAAAACCAGGCTTTAAGGGCTACTTCGTAATGAGTGATTCATGGTTTAACTCATTTGTTTACCAAGCAGTTATCAACAAGGATATCTTGCCAGAAGACCTCAAGAAGGCTTACGACGAAGGCAAGGATAACCCAATTCAATTATTGCCATGGGACCCAATGGGTGCTTTAGCATTTAAGTATTAATAAATAATTTTATTCAACATACTTGAAAGACTAGGAATGTAAGTTAGGCATTCCTAGTCTTTTTTCTCCATAAATCAAAATAATTTGCTAGCAATTTAATTTTATTTAGTTTATTATTATGTTTATACTTACAAAAAATAAGTAGGGCGATTTATGAATATACTCATTGCTTTAATTCCAGCACTTGGTTGGGGTATTTTTCCGCTTATTGCTGGTAAAATCAAAAACAGTCAACCTGCTAATGAATTAATGGGATTGGGAACTGGTGCATTAATAGTCGGTATTATTATAGCCATTATCCATCCTACCAATTCCAACCTTACGATATTTTCATTATCATTGATTTCCGGAATCTTTTGGACGATTGGACAATCTGGACAATTTATTTCAATGCGCAATATTGGCATCAGTAAAACGATGCCTTTATCGACAGGTTTACAGTTGATTGGTAATACCTTAATTGGAGCCATAATTTTCGGAGAATGGACTAGCAGTTCTCAATATTTAATTGGTACTTTAGCCTTGGTATTAATTACGTTAGCTTGACCGCTCTCAGCAAGGATAAAAGTGCAAAGCTCAAAATAAGAGGTATTATTTTATTGCTCTTCACATCAGTTGGTTATTGGATTTATTCATCATTTCCAAAAGCTATTACAGCCGATACGCAGACCCTATTTTTACCACAAATGATCGGTATTTTTATTGGTAGTTTCATCTTTTTATTGGTATCTCATCAAACCAAGGTATTAAAAGAAAAAGCTACCTGGCTTAATATCTTTTCCGGCTTTTCATTCGGTATTGCCGCATTCGCATATATCTTTTCAACTCAACTAAATGGTGTTATTACTGCTTTTATTTATAGTCAACTTTGCGTAATAATTTCTACCTTAGGCGGTATTTTCTTCATTGGTGAAAATAAGACTAAGTTAGAATTAGTTGAAACTTTCGTTGGCTTGATCTTAATTATCATTGGTGCAGCTATTCAATGAAATACTAAAACTAACGAAGACTTCAGATGATTTATTCTGAAGTCTTTTTGTATTTACTATCAATATCATAAATCTATAATGCTTTCACATTTCCAAGTGCATATTCTTGCTTTATTCAAAAATGAAACATACAATGAAAGCGTATTTAGCAGAGATTATCATTTACCTAGGAGGTAATAAACATGACAGATTATTCAAAGAGACAATTGAAAGCTTTAGACAGAATTTCTAAGAAGATTAGTGACGCTGAAAGTCACTTAGCTAGAATCGAAGATTCAGTTCCTGACCGTCGTCACCGTACTGCACAACATGAAACTATTAAGGACATTAAGTCCATTTTAAAGCATGCTAGAAAAGTCGGTGAATATGACGCTAAGATCGATGCTAAAGCTGATGAAAAGCTTGATAAGTTAAGTGATACTGATGGCGACGATATTAAACGTTATCGTGAAGAACACCACTCACTTGAAAAAGCTAAAGAAGTTTTAGCAAAAGCTGGTAAATTAGAATAATTTATTCAGTAAAATAAAAAAGACACAGTTAGGTAAGAAAATCTTACCAACTGTGTTTTTTTGTTTTTACCAAATATGTAACAAACGTGTTGGGTCTAACTTGCTTAAGTTAAACTGATGAACATGCTGCTTAGAATTTTCTGGAAATTCTTTAATAAAATCAGCAACGTTGTACAGTCCAGTTGAATATGTCCATACACCCTTCACTTTTCTAATTGGGTCAAGCATTTCATTTCTAATTGGATATGCCGAAATTAAGAAATGCTTGTGATGAAACTTGAATACAAAGTATGGTAACTTAAATTGTTTTACAGCTTCATCTTCGGTCTTAGCAATTGAAACTACATTGCGATATGTACCATATTTTTCAGTAAACTTTTCATTAAATGAAAAATAGAAATTAGAGATATGCACATGTGGAAAATCTTCTTCTTCCACTTGATCTGGAACTGCAATCACATGTGCATAACTATCTAAATTACTTTCTCTTTGGGACAAAGCGTGATCCATCTGATTAGGGACAATCTTGTGTGCCCAATATGGTACTTCAGGATGGGCTTCATATGAATGATACATTTGCTTAACTACTTCTGGTTTTACCCAGTCATAATGCATTCTTGTCTGGTTACGTTTAAGCAAATTCTCTAATGTATTGTGTTGCATCAAATCAACCACAAAACATTCATAATGATACTTATCCACCCATGACTTAAAATGTTCAATTGCACTTGGAACAATATGCGTTCCATCGACAATTACGGTTTCCCCATGTTCCATCTTGTGTTCTACAAGGTGATCCACCATTTGCTCAGTACGCACTGTTACGTGCCGCGGAATAACTTGGTGTAATACATCCGCATCCTCTTGATAATAAACTGTCAAATCCGCCAATAATAACCTTATTTGATCTCGACTAATCGCATAAGGCGTTAAGTGATGGCGTGCAATAAAAGAAGATTTACCGGAGCCAGGTGCACCTCGTAATAAAAATAATTTACGCATGCCTAATACTCCAAACTAAATATACTAGAAATCATTATAGATTTTACCATAGATACGCGAAAATCATTATTAAGAGCACTAAAAAAATGCAGCAAGCTGCATTTTACCCCCGAAGTATTTCTTTTTTAACAATATTTAACTGATCATCCATAGTATAAACAATTGGTTCTGCGTTAGGCACTTCCAAGTTTACAATATCGTGATTGTTAATATTTTCTAGTTTTTTGATTAAAGCTCGCAGGCTTGAACCATGAGCTACTATTAATTGATCTTCTCCATTAAGCAATCTTGAGGCAATGTGATCATAATAATATGGCATCAATCTCTTTTGCGTTTGATGCAAACTCTCTGCACGCGGCATTAAATGTTGATCACACAACTTATAGCGACGATCAATAATTGGCGATCCCTGCTTGGGCGGAATGGAATCAAAACTGCGCCGCCATAATAAAACCTGTTCTACACCAAAGACTTTGCGTGAGATATCCTTGTTGAGGCCTCTCAAGGCGCCATAATGCCGTTCATTTAAGCGCCACGTCTTAGTCATAGGTAGCCACAAAAAATCGCATGTTTCAGCTACAATATTGGCCGTCACAATGGCACGAGATAAGACAGAAGTATGAATATGCGTTGGTGCAAAATCAGAAATAGTATTAATCAATTCACCTGCTTTTTTAGCTTGTTGCTCGCCCTTCTTAGTTAATGGCACATCATTCCAGCCCGTATAAACATTTGCGGCGTTAGCAACACTTTCACCATGTCGAACCAATACTAATTTCGCCATTTTATCGATCCTTTATTTAAGTAAACATCTAACAATCATAACTATACCAGCAATTGTAAAAATTATCCCCAAAATCATAAACGCCTTAATGCCGCCCTTATTATTGGGCTGCTTGCGTCTATTAAAGGCATAAGACATGTCATAGATTCCCATGATTAAAACAATTATCGCTGTAAAAATATTAACTGAGAACATCTTTTCACCTAATCCTCATTAGTCCCACGGCCTGGAAAGATCATTTTATCATTGCGTCCACGTTCGCATTCCGCTTGTAACGTCACATGGTTAATACCCAATTTGGCTTTAAGTTTTTTACCAATATCTTGATAAAGATTCTCAAGCTCATCTGCATGAAGATTGCGATCAACATTAATATGGGCATCCATCATAATAAAGTCATCACTATAGCGCCATACATGGACATGGTGAATATTCTTTACTTCTGGAAAAGAAAGCACAATGTCATTAACCGAATTTAAATCAATATCAGGATTTGATTCCATCAATACATTAGCAGCCTTCATCGTGATCTCATAAGCCTCATGTAAAACAAAGACTGAAACTAGAATTGTCAAAACAGGGTCAAGCCAAGTTACATTCCAAAAGTAAATAAAAATCGCACCAATTACAACAGCCACACTAGATAGCGCATCACTAAGCATGTGGATAAATGTTGAACGGACATTTAAGTTTCCTTTAGCATCATGATGCATCGCTAACATAGAAATAATATTGGCGACTAGTCCGATAATTGATACAACTAACATAATTCCACCATGAATATGTTCCGGTTGCCAAAATCTTTGAATAGCTTCGACGAATAATACAACACTGATAACTATTAGCACAACTCCATTAGTAAACGCAGCCAAGATTTCGGCTCGATCATAGCCAAAAGTCTTTCGTTGATTGCGACTTCTTCTACTAATTAAGTGAGCTACAAAAGATAAAATAATGGCCCCCACATCGCTTAAGTTATGCACAGCATCTGAAAGCAATGCCAGTGAACCTGATAAAATACCACCTAAAAATTCCGCAATAGTAATTATCACATTAAGCAATGTAACAAATACATAACGCTTTGTTGTATGATCTTTATTCATAAATATTTTCCTTCCGTTATCAGTGTACCAAAAAAGCCCTACTTATGCAGTAGGACTTATTTTTACAGTTTTTCGGCATTGACATTGTAATCTACAATTTCAAATTTACCATTATCGTGCAAAATTCCACGAGTGACACTTCCATTATCTGGGAAAATGATATCGTGCTTACCATCGCTCTTATTCCAATATTTAATAGATAAAGTCTTGATAAAATCACCATGAGTTACTAATAAAACTCTTTGTTCATTTTTAGTCACATCTTTTAACACATCGATGGCACGAACCATACGTTTATCTAACTCATCTTTATCTTCGGCTAAGTGTCTTGGATCAGCTCTCTTAGTAGCTTCACGAAATTCACGCAAACCTACTTGGTTGATAATCTTAGCAACATTATCTTCATGCCCTATACCTGCTGCCATTGCTACTTGATCCCAGGTTTGGTTAATATCATCACCTTCAAAAGTTCCGAAGAATACTTCACGAAATTCAGGCAACTTTTTAATTTTACCAATATCTGAGACCAAGTTAGCATCTTTCATTAAATGAACAGTATCAATTGCTCTTTTTAAATCAGATGAATACATATTATCAAAGTGAACTTGACTCAAAGCATTAGCAGTCACTTTTAAATCGTTAATTCCCTTAACAGTCAGTGGTGAATCACACCAGCCTTGCACCTTATTCAATTGGTTAAACATGGTTTCACCATGACGAACTAAATAAACTTCTGTTGACATATTAACCCTCCCTTTACATTAATAAACATTGTATCAAACTTAACGAATATATGCTGTATAAAAGAAATATGATGCTTGAACAAATGCAAGTGTAGCAATGAAAATTCGAACTGGCTTCTCTGGCACTCGCCTTAAAATTGCAGGTCCAATATAGCCACCAGCAAACATCCCTATGGCTAATGGTATTGTCTGCAGCCAATAGATATGCGAAGTAAACATAAAAATAATAAGAGCCACTAAATTAGCAAAACCACAAATCACATTTTTGATTGCGTTAATCACGATGAATTTTTCATTAGTAATGTAGGTCAAAAGCACGAGTACTATTACACCACCGGCTGCACCGAAATAGCCAGTGTAGGCTCCCATTATTAAAAGCGCAATGAAATAGATCACCTTTAACCACATCGGCTGCTTTTTGGTATTCAAACTATGATGTTTGCCTGAAACAATGATCATAATTCCAGAAAATGCTATGAAAAATGGTACTGCTTTTTCAAAGACACTGGATGGAAATGAAAGTAAAAGCATGCAACCAATAATTGAACCGACTACAGTAAAAATAGTGTAAAACCAGACCTGTTTCCAATGTTCCTTTAACTCTTTCGTAGAGGAGACAGTTGAACCTATACTAGTCCAAATTAATGCGGCATCGTTTGTTACATTGGCAAAAACCGGCGGAATACCCACAGCTAAAAGCACCGGATACGAGGCAAGTGATGCCATTGATGCAATAGAAGAAAGTAAGCCGCCAGCTACTCCACCTAACAATAAAAAGATTATCGTCCAAATCGTCATTTTCTATTCCCTTTCTTTACATCATCCAATCCATTATAATTCTAGTAGTTACTAACATAAAGGAAGTTATCAAATGTCTACATTCAATACTTTAATTTTTATTCCTGAGGGCAGTCTTTTAAATGAAAAACTAGCTGAAAAAAATGCTCTTCGCCAAACTTTAAAACATTACGGCATAGATTGGGGACCAGCTGAACGGATTAAATATACTAGTTTGCAAAAGCAATTTAAGCTTTTATCCACAGATGAACAAATCGATCTAGCTTTGTCCACATACCTAAAAGAAGATTTAGCTGAAACACGAGCTGTTTTTGCACAAAAAATGCAAGAACAAACTCGCTTAGTTAAAGGCGCTACAGATTTTTTAGATGAAATTACTGGTTCTCTTCGTCTAATTCTACTTGCTAAAGAAACCAAAGCTCAAATTGAGCCACGTCTTGCGCCAACTGAATTACTCAGTTCTTTTAACTTTGCTTATTTTGCAGACGATTTTAAAGATAAGCTGCCTAGTAAAAATATCTTTTTCAAAATATTGAAGGATCATCCTGAGATTGATCCTGACAGTACTCTCGTGATTGGCACAAATCTAGATGAAGAAATTCAAGGCGCAGAAAACGCAAATCTAAAATCTTTATGGCTTGCACCAAAAAAGGATAAAATTCCTATCTCACCTCGTCCTACCCTGCATTTAAGCAAATTAGCAGACCTTGATTTTTATCTAGACCTTGATTAATAGTTATAATAAATATATGTCACTTAGAAAGGATGATTTTGATGACAAAAGTTGCTGTTATCTTTGCAGATGGTTGTGAAGAAGTTGAAGGTTTAAGTGTAGTCGATGTATTACGCCGTCTAAATGTTGAATGTGATATGGTCGGCTTGCACAGTAAAGACGTAGATGGTGATCACCACATTAAGTTAACTTGTGACAAAGTTGTGGACAACAGTTTGCTTGACTACGATTTAGTTGCTTTTCCGGGTGGAATGACTGGTTCAGCTAACTTACGTGATGATGAAAAGTTACGCGATTTAATGGTTAAGCGTCATGAAGCTGGAAAGTGGGATGCTGCAATGTGTGCTGCTCCTCGTGCATTAGCTCGCTATGGTGTATTAAAAGATGCTGAGTTCACTTGCTATCCAGGTATTGAAGAAGAATGTGCTAAGTATGATCCAAGCGCTCATTTCAGTGAAAGAATTACTGTCACTGACAAAGAACACAAAGTTTTGACTAGCCGTGGTCCAGCTACTGCTTGGGCATTTGCTTACGCTATTGCAGAAGCACTTGGTGTTGATACTAAGCAATTGAAGCATGGTATGCTTTACGACTACTTAGCTGATAATATTCAAGATAGTTTATAATTTGTGGAAAACTAAGAGCTAAAATGTTCTTAGTTTTTTATTGCACCAAAAAAGCATCCCTGATTGGGATGCTTTTTGTATAAACGTAAATCCAAAGATTAACGTTTTGAGAATTGTGAAGCTTTACGGGCTTTCTTCAAACCTGGCTTCTTTCTTTCCTTCATTCTTGGGTCACGAGTTAAGAAACCTGCCTTCTTAAGTGGACCACGGAAGTCTGGGTCAACTTCAAGAAGAGCACGTGCAATACCGTGACGGATAGCTCCAGCTTGGCCAGAGAAACCACCACCGTTAACATTAACGTGAACGTCGTATTGACCTTCAGTTTCAGTTAATGTTAAAGGTTGCTTTAAATCTTTAACCAAGTTAGGGTATGGAATGTATTGATCAACATCTTTACCGTTAACAGTGATCTTACCGTTACCTGGTACTAAACGAACACGCGCAACTGAATCCTTGCGGCGACCAGTACCTGTGTATGCAGCTTGTTGTGCCATTATTTAACCTCCTAATTAAATTAACTTGTTGATATCTAACTTTTCAGGCTTTTGTGCTTCGTGCTTGTGGTCTTCGCCAGCATAAACATGCATCTTCATGAATTCATGATGACCAAGAGTGTTCTTTGGAAGCATACCCTTAACTGAGATTTCAACCATCTTAACTGGGTTATTAGCAAGCAACTCGCCGTATGAAACAGCCTTCAAGCCACCACGCCATTCTGAGTGGTGGTAGTAGAACTTGTCTGAAGCCTTTTTACCAGTCAACTTAATCTTTGAAGCGTTGATAACAATAACGTTATCACCGGTATCAACATTAGGTGTGTATTGAGGCTTGTTCTTACCTCTCAAAATAGTGGCTACAGCTGCAGAAAGACGACCTAAAGATACGTCGGTTGCATCAACAATGTACCACTTACGTTCGATTTCACTAGATTTTGCTAATGGTGTAGTACGCAATTTAAATTCCTCCGTTTATTTGCAGTTTGAAAACAATAAGTTTCCGGGGCCTATCGTGGACAAACATACTATACTAGAGTACGTCCTTTTTGCTAAAAAGTCAATTATAAATGCTAGTCTAATCTATATTTTTGTGGTATTTCATCATAAAAAACATGATAAAGATAAAGACCACTTGCTTGAGCCGTTTGTCGTACTTCCTGCCTATCTTTAGCGGCAATTACACGCTTTAAATCATGAATTGGACGCCGTCCATTGCCGATTTCAAGCAATGCAGCAACCATAATTCGAACCATATTGTATAAAAAACCAGAACCAATAAAATCGAATATTATTTCATTCTCTTTTTCGTCCTTAACAATGTTTACATAATAAATTGTTCTAACTTTATCTTCTATTTGCCCACCGCTTGCCGCAAAACTAGTAAAATCATGTTTGCCTAACAAGTCTTGCGCAGCTTCTTGCATTTTTTCTACGTCTAGCACATATGGAAAATGTCCTGTATAAAACCGTTTAAATGGATTAACAAAATGATCCAAACTTACACGATAGCGATACCATTTACCTTTAATAGAATATCTAGCATGAAAATTTTCATTAACTATTTCACAATCATTAAAAATAATATCAGTTGGCATCATTGAATTTAACGCCAAGATCATTCGATTAGCTGGAATAGTTTTACCAGGATAATCAAAATGAATTACCTGTCCAACAGCATGAACTCCAGCATCTGTTCTACCAGAGCCTTGAACAATAATGCGTTTTCCCTTAGTCATTTTCTTTAATGCATCTTCAACGGTTCCCTGAACTGTACGTTGATCTGGCTGCAGCTGAAAGCCATGAAATAAATGACCATCATATGCCATTGTCATCTTATATCTAGTTGCCATAATTAATGTGTCCTAAAAATTAACAATAGTCCTACCAACAAAACAAAATATGCCAAAGAAATCAAATCATATTTTGACCAATTTAAAACTCGATATTTGGTTCTTCCTTCACTCCCACGATATCCACGTGATTCCATCGCAGTAGAGAGATCAATCGCTGTCTCAAGTGAGTGAATGAATAATGGGATAAGAATCGGTGCGATTGCTTTAGCTCTTTTTATTAAGCCACCATCATTAAAATCCGCTCCACGTGATCTTTGAGCATTCATGATTTTTAATGTCTCATCAAATAAAGTCGGAACAAAACGTAAAGCAATCGAAATGACGAGTGCAATTTTATCTACAGGAACTTTCACCACTTTTAAAGGCTTAAGTAACCATTCCATTGCATCTGCTATCTCCAGAGGCATAGTCGTCACCGTCATTACTGTGGAAATCAAAATGATTAACGTGAAACGGACAAAAATATATATCGCATTTACGATACCATAGCTTGAAATACTAAATATCCACCAATGCCAAAAAACTTTGCCACCAGTCATAAAAAACAATTGTAATAGGGAAGTAAAGAAAATTAAGCCTATTAAAGGTTTAACACCATTCAAAAACACTCGAGCTTTTAATCCTGTAGCAATTATCGCTAAAAAGCAAAATAAGGTAATAATTGCATAAGTAATAGGATTATTGGCTAAAAAGATGGCCAAAATAAACAAAATAGTGATTAATAATTTACCTCGGGGATCCATTTTATAAACAAGAGAATCACCTGGAATATATCGTCCAATAATTATCTTACTCATTAAACTCCCCCCTGCACATTTTCCTTAATTCCATCAACTAATTCTTTGATTGTCAACGGATTTTCTTTAAATCTGAAGCCCTTTAACGATGATGCAAACAAACTAGAAGTAGGTTCATCTAAATAATGCTTTTTTAACCATTCCTCATTTTCAAAAACTTTTTGTGGTTTATCATGTTTAATTAATTTTCCGTGTTCCATTACTAAAACATCATCCGCATATTTAGCAACATCATCCATATTATGAGTAACCAAAATAACAGTATGACCGGCCTTTTGATAATTCACAAAAATCTGCATCATTTCTTCTCGAGCTCGTGGATCTAATCCCGCTCCAGGCTCATCCAGACAGAGTATTTGAGGTTCATTGACCATTACACCTGCAATTGCAACGCGTCTCATCTGTCCCCCAGAAAGCTCAAATGGAGACTTAGAAATCACATCCGTTGACAACCCCACTTGCTCTAACCATTTCTTTGCTTTAGCTTCGGCCTCTTTATCACTCATTCCAAAGTTTTTTGGACCAAATTTCACATCATCAAGTACAGTGTTTTCAAATAATTGACTTTCTGGAAATTGAAACACTAATCCTACTTCTTTACGCAGTTTTTTTAAGTTCTTATTTCCAGTTTGGGACGTAATATGATATCCCGCTATATCAATTGTTCCTGAACTCGGTTTTAGCAATGCATTAAAATGCTGCATTAAAGTCGATTTTCCACTACCTGTATGTCCGATTAATGCAATAAAACTATTGTCTAATAATTCAAAAGAAACATTGTCTAACCCTTTTTTCTCCATTGTTGTTCCAGGAGAATAAACATAATTTACATTTTCAAATTTAATTGACATAGATATTGCTTCAACTCATCTTTCGTTTTTACATTCTGGGGCACTCGAATCCCATTTTTATTTAATTCCAGTATTAATTTATTAGTAAATGGAATATCTAACCCTATTTGTTTAAGCATAGAAGTTTTATTAAAAATCTTTTCTGGTGGATCCTGATCAATTATTTCACCATCATTTAAAACAATCACACTATCTGCCATACTGGCTTCATCGATATCATGTGTAATGGAAATAACCGTTAAATCCTTTTTCTGCATCAACTCACTAATTATTTTAAGAACTTGTTTTCTCCCACTCGGATCAAGCATAGAAGTAGATTCATCTAAAATAATAATTTTGGGTTCGACAGCTAGTATTCCAGCAATAGCTATTCTTTGCTTTTGTCCACCAGAGAGATTAGCGGGTTCAGAGTCAATATATTCCAACATGCCTACTTCAGATAAAACGTTCCTTACTGTTTTTATCATTTCTTCTCTAGGTACGCCGCGATTTTCTAAGCCAAAAGCTACGTCATCCCCTACAGTAGCACCAACAAATTGATTATCTGGATTTTGAAAAACTATTCCAACTTTTTCTCTAATATTCCAGATATTTTCAGCCGTCACAGGTGTACCTAAAACTGTAATTTTACTATTAGAATTCTCATCTGGTAACAGTAACCCATTGATCAACTTGGAAATTGTTGATTTTCCGCTACCATTATGTCCAATTAAAGACGTCCATGACCCTTTTTTTACTGTAAAATTAACATCCTTTAAAACAGCTTTTTTTGTATCTGGATAAGTAAACTTGACATGTTGAAACTCAACAGCATCATCCTTAGGCATGCTGACACTTCCCCTCTAAACTACTTATTAGTAATTGTAACAGAAAAAAGAGCAAAAAAAATCATCCATGAAGAGGGATGATTTCTATCATCTAAGCTAGACTAAGCTTTCGCCATCATCTTTACGCTTTTTCTCACTTTCATGGATAATTCTTAATACGTATTAAGTTGTGGTAATTCTGAATTAAACTAATTCAAGAATAACCATTGGAGCAGCATCACCTTTACGAGGAACAGCTAACTTCAAAATTCTGGTGTAACCACCATTGCGATCCTTGTAACGAGGTGCTACATCGCTGAAAAGCTTTTGCAATGCTGACTTAACAACAACTGCATCTTTTTCTTCATGAACATCTGCAACTTCGTTACGTACGAATGCTGCAGCCTTTCTTCTTGAAGCTAAATCGCCGCGCTTACCTAAAGTGATCATCTTTTCGGCAGTCTTACGAACTTCTTTAGCACGAGTTTCAGTAGTAACAATACGTTCGTTCATGATTAATTGAGTAGTCATTTCTCTTAGCATTGCTTTTCTGTGAGCACTATCGCGACCTAATTTACGGTATGCCATGGGTTTGCCTCCTTTATTTACCTACTTTAGTCTTCTTGACGAAGTGAAAGACCTAAGTCGGTTAATTTATTCTTAACTTCTTCCAATGATTTACGTCCCAAGTTACGTACACGCATCATATCTGATTCTGTCTTATCAGTTAACTCTTGAAGAGTGTTAATGCCGGCACGTTTCAGGCAGTTATATGAACGAACAGAAAGATCAAGCTCTTCAATTGTCATTTCGAGTTTCTTTTCTTTCTTATCGTCTTCCTTTTCCACCATTACTTCGCTGAATTTAGTATCTGCATCAGCTGATTCAAATACCTTGAAATGTTCAACTAAAATCTTAGCAGCAAAACTAAGGGCGTCATTAGGCTTGATTGAACCGTCAGTCCAAATCTCAAAAGTGAGCTTGTCAAAATCGTCTCTCTTACCAACACGAGTTGATTCAACTTGGTAGTTAACCTTTTTAATTGGTGAGAATAGAGAATCAACAGGAATTACTCCAATTGGCATGTCATCACTCTTATTGTCACTTGCAGCAACATAACCTCTACCATTTTGCACGGCAATTTCCATGTGCAAGTGTCCACCTTCAGCAATGGTACAAATGTATTGATCCGGATTTAAGACTTGAACGTCTGCATCAACTTTAAGATCATCAGCAGTTACTGTGGCAGGACCTTCAACGTCTAACTCAATAACCTTTCTCTCATCTGAAAGAGACTTTAATTCAAGTTTCTTCAAATTAAGAATAATCTTGGTTACATCTTCTCTGACGCCAGGAACTGTTGAGAACTCGTGTAAAACGCCATCAATTTGCACATAAACAAGTCCAGTACCTGGAATAGAAGTAAGTAAGACTCTTCTTAGAGAGTTACCTAAAGTAGTACCAAAGCCTCGCTCAAGTGGTTCAACAACAAACTTACCGTAAGAATCTTCTTGTTCAACAACGGTAATATTTGGTTTTTCAAATTCAATCATTACTGGGCCCCTTTCAAAACGTAACGTCCTATATCAAGGACAATATTAAACACGACGACGTTTTGGTGGTCTGGAACCATTGTGGGGAACTGGCGTAACGTCACGAATTGCAGTAATTTCAAGACCAGTTGCTTGAAGTGATCTAATAGCAGATTCACGACCAGCACCAGGACCTTTTACAGAAACTTCTACATGTTTCATACCTTGGTCCATTGCACTCTTAGCTGCTGCTTCTGCTGCCATTTGAGCTGCAAATGGAGTAGACTTACGACTACCCTTAAAGCCCAATGCACCAGCTGAAGACCAAGCAACTGCATTACCTTGAACGTCAGTAATCATGACTAAAGTATTATTAAACGTTGAGTGAATGTGTGCCACACCGCTTTCAACATGCTTCTTCACACGACGCTTACGTGCTGTTTTCTTTGCAGGCATCAATAAACCTCCTTATAAATAAAATTAACGATTTCTCTTAGTACCCTTACGAGTACGAGCATTATTCTTGGTATTTTGACCACGAACTGGAAGTCCACGGCGGTGACGAATACCACGATAAGAACCAATATCAACTAAACGCTTAATGTTCATGCTTACTTCACGGCGTAAGTCACCTTCAACACGATACTTATCAACTTCAGTACGAAGCTTTTCTTGATCTTCTGGAGTTAAATCCTTTGAACGAACGTCTTCAGAAACACCAGCATCAGCACAAATCTTCTTAGCAGTTGCATCACCAATACCATAAATGTATGTTAAAGCAACAACAATTCTTTTATCTCTTGGTAAGTCAACACCAGCAATACGAGCCATAAACTACACCTCCTCTTTTTCTACACTATTAACCTTGACGTTGCTTGTGCTTTGGATTTGCTGAGCAAATAACCATTACACGGCCATGTCTCTTAATAACTTTACAATGTTCGCACATTGGTTTAACAGATGGTCTAACCTTCATGTTTCCCTCCGTTATATTACTTTATAAACCGATACGTAATTCTACCTTTAGTTAAATCATATGGAGATAATTCTACTGTTACACGGTCTCCAGGCAAAATGCGAATATAGTGCATTCTGATTTTACCTGAAACATGTGCTAAAATAGTAGCCCCATTTTCTAATTCAACTTTAAACATAGCATTAGGTAAGGTATCTACTACCTTACCCTCTACTTCAATGACATCATCTTTTGCCAAAGTTGTTCCTCCGCAATTAAACAGTCATACTTTGAAATTATAACACGGATAAAAAATTATACAAATTTATTCTATTGATTATTACTCAATACCGCATCAATATCTTCAAAGACTTTTTCTGGAGTTTGTTCACCATTAATTACAGTAAGCAAACCTTTCTTTTGATAAAAGTCTTTCAAAGGTGCATTCATCTTTTCATTAACTTCAAGACGATTCTTAACAACTTCTGGCTTATCATCTTCACGTTGATAAAATTCATGACCACCACAACGATCACAAGTACCTTCAACTTTAGGTTGCTTTGAAAGTTTATTATAAGTGGCACCACAATTTTTACACATGTATCTAGCTGATAAACGCTTAATCAAAGTATCTTCATCAACTTCAAGCGCAATAACATTTGTTAATGGTTTCTTTAAGCGTTTAGTAATACCATCAAGAAGTTCTGCTTGTACAGTAGTTCTTGGGAAACCGTCTAAGATGAAACCTTCTTTAATATCAGGTTGGCTTAAACGTTCTTCAACTAACTTAGCAGTAACTTCATCTGGTACCAAGTTACCTTTATCAATGTAACTTTTAGCTTCAAGACCAACCTTAGTCTTATTAGCCATTGCTTCCCTAAACATATCTCCAGTTGAAATATGAGTTAAGTGATATTTATCGACGATTCTCTCTGATGCTGTACCTTTACCAGCACCCGGTAAACCTAAAAGAATTAAGTTAATCATTTATCCGTTCCTATCTGATGAATCCAACATATTCTCTCTTCATTAACAATCCGTTAATTTGACGAGATAACTCAAGAACAACCCCAATAACAATTAAAAGACTTGTTCCTCCTAAACCAATGGAACTTGGGAGATTCCAAAAGTTAGTAGCTAATTGAGGCAATAATGCAACTAAGCCTAAAAATACTGAACCTACAGTTGATAATTTAATCAACATTTTTGAAATATAATTCTGGGTATCTTTACCTGGCCAAACGCTAGGAATATAAGCACCTTGTTTTTGTAAGTTTTCTGCTAGCTTCTCAGGGTTAACCTGTACAAAAGCGTAGAAGAATGTAAATAGAATAATTAAAAAGGTGTAGATAATAACTCCAGGTGTAGTTTGTAAACTAAAGATCTGGTTCATTACTTTAAACCATTGCTGATCACCTTGGGTTCTTTGAAAGGCCATTAAAATTGTTGCCGGTGTAACAATAAAAGAACTGGCAAAAATAACTGGAATAACTCCAGATACATTAACCTTTAATGGTAGAAAACTTTCAGAACCACTAATCGTCGCTCTTCTTGTGTATTGAATAGGAATACGACGATCAGCTTGTTCAACCCATGTAACCAATTGGGTTACAATAAGGATTGCAACTATAACCGCGATGAAGAACAAAATACCTTGCCAACGATCACTGGCACTATTATTAATAATTCCTTCTTTATAGATTTGCCATAATCCACTAGGTAATCTTGCAATAATACCAGCAAAGATAATTACTGATACACCATTTCCAAGTCCCTTATCTGTGATTTCATCACCTAACCATGTTAATAACATAGTTCCGGCGGTCATGATAATAGCAATTTCTATATAAGTTTGTGGAGTTTGATTCTTTACCAACCCCATTTCAGTCAAGGCGTTAAAACCTAATGTAATACCAATACTTTGAACAAAAGCAACAACTAATGTCAAATATCTAGTTACTTGATTAGTCTTACGACGCCCAACTTCACCTTGTTTTCCCCATTCTACTAATGTAGGTACGATATCCATTTGTAATAATTGAATTACAATTTGGGCCGTAATATAGGGAGAAACACCCAAGGAAAATATTGAATAGTTATCTAGTCCACCACCAGATACAGTATCTAGCATTGGAACTAATCCAGTTTGAGCAACCTGAGTGATCGCCTTTGCATTAACACCAGGAACAGCAATATTAGCACCAATCCGGTATATTAAAAGAATAAAGAGTGTAAAATAAATTTTATTTCTAATTTCTTTATCTTTAAAGGCGTTCTTCAAGGTCGAAAACATTAGATCACCTCAACAGTTCCGCCAGCGGCTTCAACTGCCTTCTTAGCAGCTGCGGAAACTTTGTTAACCTTTACAGTTAATTTAACTTTCAATTCACCGTTGCCAAGTAACTTAACGCCTGATAATTCTTTCTTTACCAAACCGTTTTCCTTAAGAGTTTCAACAGTAACTTCACTACCGTCATTGAACTTATTTAAGTCATCTAAGTTTACAATTGCATATTCTTTACGGTTAATATTCTTAAAACCACGCTTTGGCATAGTTCTGAATAATGGCATTTGACCACCTTCAAAACCTAAACGTGTATGACCGCCTTGACGAGCTAATTGACCCTTTTGACCACGGCCAGAAGTTTTACCGTAACCACTTGAAGTACCACGACCAACACGTTTTCTATTGCGACGTGAGCCTTCAGTAGAATGTAATTCATGAAGCTTCATTAATTTGGCACCTCCTTGATATCTTATTTATTAATCTCTTCAACAGAGATTAAGTGAGCAATTTTCAATAATGCACCGCGAGTAGCAGCGTTGTCTGGAAGAACAACAGTACTATTTACTCTACCTAAGCCAAGAGCTTTAACAATCTTTCTTTGTTCAGGTAGACGGTGAGCAGCACTTCTAATTAAAGTAATCTTTAAATCAGTCATCTATGATCTCCCTAATCTAAGCTCTTTCAGGTTGACGAAGTTTATTTACTTCTTCGCTAGTTCTAAGCTTCTTCAAACCATCGATAGTTGCACGAACAACGTTGATTGGAGTATTAGAACCAAGTGACTTTGAAGTTACGTCTGAAATACCAGCCATATCCATAACGATACGTACGGCACCACCAGCAGCAACACCGGAACCAGCTTCAGCAGGCTTCAATAAAATGTTACCTGAACCGTAGTGACCAATAACTTCATGAGGAATAGTAGTACCAACTTTAGGTACGTTAATCATCTTCTTCTTACCGTCTTCTACAGCCTTACGGATTGCTTCTGGGACTTCTTGAGCTTTACCAGTACCAAAACCTACACGGCCTTTCTTGTCGCCAACAACAACAAGAGCAGCAAATCTCATACGGCGACCACCTTTAACAACCTTAGTGATACGGTTGACAGCGACTAATTGATCTTCGATATCGTCTTTGTTTCTGCGATTATTACGAGAATCATTACGGTTTGCCATGTGTTAATTCTCCTTTCCTAGAAATCTAATCCGTTTTCACGAGCAGCATCAGCTAACGCTTGAATACGGCCGTGGTATAAGTAACCACTTCTATCAAATACAACTGTAGAAATGTTCTTAGCCTTTGCAGCTTCAGCAATAGCCTTACCTACAGCAGCAGCTTGTTCTACCTTAGTTGCATCTTCTGATACGTTTTCATCCAAAGTTGAGGCGCTTGCAAGCGTAACACCCGCTACGTCATCAATTAATTGAGCGTAGATGTTTTTATTTGAACGAAAAATGCTTAAGCGTGGGCGCTCAGCAGTACCAGAAATCTTACCACGAATACGTTTATGACGCTTTAAGCGTAACTTGTTTTTATCTGGTTTAGAAATCACAATTTCACCTCAAAATAACTACTTATTACTTACCTGTCTTACCTTCCTTACGACGTACGTATTCATCAACATAACGAATACCCTTACCCTTGTAAGGTTCTGGTGGACGTACGGCGCGGATTTCAGCTGCAAATTGACCTACATCTTGCTTTGAAACACCTTCAACTTCTACATCAGTTGCTGAAGTTGCCTTAACAGAAACACCTTCTGGTGCAGTCAATACAACTGGGTGTGAGTAACCAACGTTTAAAGTAATCTTGTTGCCTTGTGCTTGTGCACGGTAACCAACACCGATTAACTTTAAAGTCTTCTTATAACCGTTAACTACACCTTCGATCATTGAAGCTAAGTTAGCTCTTTCAGTACCGTGAATTGCTTTATCATTTTCACTTGAACGTGAAAAGTTAATTTCACCGTCTTTTTGTTCAAAAGTGATCTTTGGATCGAAGTATCTAGTTAATTCACCCTTAGGGCCCTTAACAGTAATGTTGTCGCCTTCCTTGGTAACAGTGACACTGTCAGGGACTTCAATAGTCTTTAAACCGATTCGGCTCATTAATTGTTCTCCTTTCTGTCAGTATTACCAAACGTAGGCAATTACTTCGCCGCCAACGTTCTTTTGTCTTGCTTCTTTGTCAGTAATAACACCAGCAGAAGTAGAAACGATGGCAATGCCTAAACCATTAAGAACTTTAGGTAAGTCTTCAGCACTTACGTAGTTTCTAAGACCTGGCTTAGAAATACGCTTTAAGCCTGAAATAACGCGTTCTCCATTTGGACCATATTTCAAGAATACCTTGATAACGCCTTGCTTGTTATCATCAGCAACTTCGTAATCACGGATGAAACCTTCACGTTTCAAAATTTCTGAAATAGACTTTTTAATATTTGATGCAGGAATTTCAACTGAATCGTGCTTTGCCATGTTGGCATTTCTGATTCTAGTCAAGTAATCTGCGATTGGATCTGTCATGACCATTTAAGCTATCCTCCTAACCGTATACTACCAACTAGCCTTTTTAAGACCAGGGATTTGACCCTTGTGTGCTAATTCCTTTAAGCAAATACGGCATAAACCGAATTTACGGTATACGGAATGTGGACGACCACATCTCTCGCAACGTGTATATTCGCGTGAAGAGAACTTAGCAGGACGACGATTTCTGATTTTTTGTGATGTTTTAGCCATTAATGTCCTCCACTATCTTGCAAACGGCATACCAAATTGAGTCAAAAGTTCACGAGCTTCTTCATCAGTGTTGGCAGTAGTTACGATAACAATGTCTAAACCTCTAGTACGGTTAACCTTATCAAAATCGATTTCTGGGAAAATCAATTGTTCCTTAACACCTAAAGTGTAGTTACCACGACCATCAAATGAACGAGTTGATACACCACGGAAGTCACGAACACGTGGAAGAGAAACATTGATTAACTTGTATAAGAAGTCGTACATTCTGTCGCCTCTAAGGGTTACCTTAGCACCGATAGACATACCTTCACGTAAACGGAAGTTAGCGATTGACTTCTTTGCCTTAGTAATTAATGGCTTTTGACCAGAAATTAAAGTTAATTCTTCAACAGCTTCGTCCAAGTTCTTGGCGTTAGAAACAGCGTCACCGACACCCATGTTCAAAACGATCTTGTCGATCTTTGGAATTTGCATTGATGACTTGTAATCAAACTTTTCTGCCAATGCAGGAGCTACTTTTTCTTTGTATTCTTCAGCTAAATAACTTGCCATTTGTGTCCTCCCTTCTACTTATCTTCTTTTTTACTAATAACTTTAACGTTTGATGCGTGAATTGAACCTTCTGATTCAACTACACCACCATTAGCGTTGGTTTGAGAAGGCTTTTGGTGCTTCTTAATCTTGTTAACACCCTTAACAACTACACGGTTCTTCTTAACATTAACAGAAAGAACAGTACCTTCTTTACCTTTATCTTTTCCGGCAATAACTTTTACCTTGTCACCAGTTTTAACGAACATCAGTGCACCTCACTATCAATTATAAGACTTCAGGAGCAAGAGAGACGATCTTCATAAAGTCGTACTCACGTAACTCACGTGCAACTGGCCCAAAGATACGAGTACCACGTGGGCTCTTATCTGCGTTAATAATTACTCCAGCATTTTCGTCGAATTTGATGTATGAACCATCTTCACGACGTGCACCTGACTTTGTTCTGACAATTACAGCTTTTACAACGTCGCCCTTTTTGACAACGCCACCTGGTGTTGCTTGCTTAACAGTACATACAACGATGTCACCAATGTTACCGGTCTTACGCTTTGATCCACCTAAGACTCTAATAACTAAAAGTTCTCTGGCACCAGAGTTATCAGCAACCTTTAAACGAGATTCGTTTTGAATCACTGTAGAATCCTCCCCTCACTAAATCCGCAAATTAAACAGATTTCTTAACAATCTTTACTAAACGGAAGCGCTTCTTACGAGATAATGGACGGGTTTCCATGATACGTACAGTATCGCCAACTTTAGCTTCGTTATTTTCGTCTTGTGCGTAGTATTTCTTAGAATATCTAATACGCTTGTTGTAAACTGGGTGGTTCTTGTAAGTATCAACAACGACTACGATAGTCTTGTCCATCTTATCAGAAACTACACGACCTTGGTATACGTGACGACGATTTCTTTCGTTTGTTTCGCTCAAGTTAATAGCTCCCTTCCATTAATTGTTTTCTAATGCTTTTTCGCTCAGAACAGTCTTGATTCTGGCGATATTCTTGCGGACTTTACTCAAGCGAGCGGTATTTTCTAATTGACCCGTTGCTTGTTGGAAACGCAAATTAAAGAGTTCTTCTTTATATTGCTTTTCTTTTTCTAACATTTGATCAGTGGTTAATGCTCTGATATCTTTAGCCTTCATTAGATTCGCCACCTACTTCCGAACTTCTAGTTACAAACTTAGTCTTAATTGGTAACTTAGTTGAAGCAAGTCTCAAAGCTTCACGAGCAGTTGCTTCATCAACACCACCAATTTCAAACATAATCTTTTCTCTCTTAACTACAGCTACCCAACCTGCAGGTGCACCTTTACCAGAACCCATACGTACACCTACACCTTTAGCAGTGTATGACTTTTGAGGGAAAATTCTAATCCAAACTTTACCGCCACGCTTCATGTAACGTGTCATAGCAACACGGGCTGCTTCGATTTGACGGTTAGTAATCCAATGTGATTCGAGGGCTTCAAGACCATATTCACCAAAGGCAATATATTTACCACCTTTAGCAGCACCACGCATCTTACCACGGAATTCACGACGGTGTTTTACTCGTTTTGGTACTAAAGGCATTATCTATTTCCTCCCTTCGCTGGCTTTGAAGCTGGCTTGTTCTTACGAGTAGGTAAGATTTCGCCACGGTTGATCCAAGCTTGAACACCAATTTCACCATAAGTAGTGAAAGCATTTACCCAAGCATAATCAATATCAGCTCTCAAAGTTTGTAATGGAACACGACCTTCTGTGTGCCATTCTCTTCTTGCCATGTCGGCACCGTTCAAACGACCAGAAGTTTGAACCTTGATACCCTTGGCACCAGCACGCATAGCTCTTTGAGTAGCTTGACGCATAGCACGTCTAAAAGCAATACGAGCTTCAAGTTGACGAGCAATACTATCTGCTACCAATTCAGCATCAAGATCTGGTTTCTTAATTTCAACAATATTAATGTGAACTTGCTTACCAGTTAAAGCATTTAATTGTTTTCTTAAAGCTTCAACTTCAGAACCACCTTTACCAATTACCATACCAGGCTTTGCGGTGTGGATTGAAATGTTAATTCTGTTAGCTGCACGTTCAATTTCAACAGTAGACACTGAAGCATCCTTCAATTTCTTTGAAATAAACTTTCTGATTCGAAGGTCTTCATTTAAAGTTTCTTTGTATCCTTTGTCAGCATACCATTTTGATTCCCAATCACGGATGACACCGAGACGAAAACCGTTTGGGTTAATCTTTTGACCCATTAATATACCTCCCTTAATCGTTCTTTTCTGAAACTACTACAACTACGTGACTGGTTCTCTTGTTAATTGGGGAAGCCATACCCTTAGCACGGGGACGGAATCTCTTTAAAGTAGCACCTTCGTTTACATATGCTTCTGATACGTAAAGATTTGCACTTTCAAGATCGTAGTTGTGTTCTGCGTTAGCAATTGCTGAACGTAAAACTTTTTCAACGATTGGGGAAGCAGCTCTAGGCGTAAATTCTAAGATTGCTAATGCTTCGGCAACGCTCTTACCACGAATTAAGTCAACGACCAAACGAGCTTTTCTTGGAGCGATGCGAACAGTTCTTGCTTCTGCCTTAGCTGAACTAATTTGTTCTGCCATTTAGATGTTTCTCCTTCCTCTATTGTGCTGTGGTTTTATCTTCAGTGGATTTGTGTCCATGGAAAGTTCTTGTTGGAACAAATTCACCTAACTTATGACCAACCATGTCTTCAGTAATGTATACTGGAACATGTTTTCTACCATCGTAAACAGCTATAGTCAAACCAACAAAGGAAGGGAAAATAGTTGAACGACGTGACCAAGTCTTAATAACTTGCTTCTTATCTGCATCTGCTTGTGCATCAACCTTCTTTAATAATGATGCATCAGCAAAAGGACCTTTTTTAATACTACGGCTCATTAATTAACCCTCCTTCTATTACTTGCTACCTTTACGGTGACGAATGATTAACTTCTCGCTAGCCTTCTTGGTGTCTCTAGTCTTGATACCGCGAGCCTTCTTACCCCATGGAGTCATAGGTTGTGGACGACCAACTGGAGCCTTACCTTCACCACCACCATGTGGGTGATCGTTAGGGTTCATTACGGAACCACGTGATTGTGGGCGCTTGCCTAACCAACGCTTACGACCAGCTTTACCTAATTGAATTAATGAATGTTGTTCATTACCTACAACACCAATAGTTGCACGGCATGATGACAAGATCTTACGAACTTCACCACTTTGTAATCTTACTAAAGTGTAATCACCATCAACACCCAAAACTTGAGCAGAAGTACCAGCACTTCTTACAAGTTGGCCACCCTTACCTGGCTTCAATTCAATGTTGTGGATTGAAGTACCAGATGGGATATTCTTTAATGCTAATGCGTTACCTGGCTTAATGTCAACTGAATCGCCTGATTCAACGATATCGCCAACCTTTAATCCCCTAGGTGCTAAGATATAAGCTTTAATACCATCAGTGTAGTGAAGTAATGCGATGTTAGCAGTTCTGTTTGGATCGTATTCGATAGCCTTTACAACTGCCTTTGCATTATCCTTATTACGCTTAAAGTCGATGATACGGTATTTTTGTTTGTGACCACCACCACGGTGTCTTACAGTGATGTGACCATATGAGTTACGACCTGCAGTATGTGATTGTGATTCAAGTAAAGTCTTTTCAGGCTTTGTCTTGGTAATCTCAGCAAAGTCGGAAGAAGTCATATGACGACGACCATTAGTGGTTGGCTTGTAAATCTTAATAGCCAATTGACTGACCTCCTATTACTTGTTGTCTTCTTTATTTTCGTCTTGGAAAATCTTGATGTCGTTTGAATCGTTAGTTAAAGTGACGATTGCCTTTCTACGACGAGCAGTCTTACCAGTGTAACGACCTACTCGCTTGTCTTTACCGCGAACATTCATAATGTTAACGCTCTTTACCTTAACATCGAAGATTTCTTCAACAGCATTGCGAACTTGTGTCTTGGTTGCAGTTAAAAGCACGTCGAATGTGTACTTCTTATCATCCATTAAGTTCGTGGACTTTTCAGTAATGACAGGTCTTAAAATGATATCGCGTGCGTCCATTAAGCCAAAACCTCCTCGATCTTCTTAACAGCATCTTGAGTCAAGATTAACTTATCATAGTTAACTGCATCTTCAACGTTCAAACCGTTAACTGGAACAGCCTTAACCTTAGCTAAGTTTCTTGCGGAAAGTTGTACATTGTTATCATCTGAAACAATTAAAACCTTACCATCAACATTTAAGCTGTTTAACATTGATACTAAATCTTTAGTCTTAGGTGCTGACATAGTCAACTTATCTAAAACGATCAAATCCTTATCAATCATCTTTTGGGAAAGAACTGACTTAATAGCCAAACGACGTTGCTTTCTTGGCATCGTGTATGCGTATGAACGAGGTGTTGGGCCAAATACTGTACCACCACCACGCCATTGTGGAGATCTGATAGAACCTTGACGAGCACGACCAGTACCCTTTTGTCTCCAAGGCTTCTTACCACCACCGCGAACGGCAGATCTGTTCTTAACCTTTGAGGTACCTTGACGCTTACCGGCTCTTTGTCTAATGATTGCTTCAAAAACGACACTTTCGTTAGGCTCAATACCAAAAACTTTATCGTTTAAAGTAACTTCACCAGAATCTTTACCGTTTTGATCCATAACTTTTAAATTAGCCATTCTAGTCCTCCTTCCTATTTATCAGCCTTAACAGCTTTAGAAGCAGTCTTAACAACGATTAATGAGTTCTTAGCACCTGGAACATTGCCCTTGATCATCAATACGTTCTTGTCTGCTACAACTTTTTCAATTACTAAGTTTTCAATGGTAACTTTCTTCATACCCATGTGACCTGGCAAACGCTTGCCCTTTGGTACACGGTTAATGATGGAACCCATTGAACCAGGAATTCTATGGTATCTTGAACCGTGGGTTTCTGGTCCTCTTGATTGGCCCCAACGCTTGATGTTACCTTGGTATCCATGACCTCTTGAAGTACCAGTAACGTTTACAACGTCACCTTCCTTGAATGTATCCACAGTAACTTCTGAGCCGACTTCATAGTCCTTAAGCTCAACACCGCGGATTTCCCGAATGAAGCGCTTAGGTGAAGTCTTTGCCTTATCAGCATGACCTTTTTCTGGTTTGTTGCTCAAAACTTCACGCTTGTCTTGGTAACCTAATTGAACAGCTTCATAACCGTCTGATTCAACAGTCTTAACTTGCATAACAACGTTAGGAGTTGCTTCTACAACTGTTACAGGAACAAGGACACCATCTTTAGTAAAGATTTGAGTCATACCAACTTTTCTTCCTAAGATTCCTTTGGTCATGTTTACACCTCTTTCTATTTAAATTACAACTTAATTTCGATGTCTACGCCGCTTGGAAGATCAAGCTTCATTAATGAATCAACAGTCTTAGGTGTTGGATTCAAAATATCGATTAAACGCTTGTGAGTGCGCATTTCGAATTGTTCACGTGAGTCCTTGTTCATGTGTGGTGAACGAAGAACAGTGAATAAAGTTCTTTCTGTTGGAAGAGGAACTGGACCTGAAATTTCAGCACCAGTTCTCTTTGCAGTAGCTACGATCTTAGCAGCTGATTCATCGAGAATACCGTGTTCGTATGACTTAAGTCTAATACGAATTGTTTGACTTGCCATTAAATTACCTCCTTAACGTCTTCTTTAAAAGATGACTCGCTCGGCAAAAATTCCCCGCACGCCACTGTGGCAATGCAGCCTGGCGTGCCGCAACCTTTTGCGTCAACGCTTTACAACAATTTTAATTACTCAAGGCACAATCGTCCCTTAAGCACAAAGACTATTTTACTTTGTCTTTCCTTAAATATCAAGGCTTAAGGGCATTTTTTCTAAAAAAGATTTACAAAAAAAGAGTTATTGAAAATTCTCAATAACTCTTTTTTATATGTAATTGTTTTCAATTAAGCTAAAAGCATAAAGCTTTTCACTATTAAAAATTATTCAGCTTCGCCGCCGCGCTTTTTAATAATGTCAGCTTGAATTGACTTAGGTGTTGGTGAGTAGTGATCAAATACCATAGTAAATGTACCACGACCTTGAGTTGATGAACGCAAAGTAGTTGCGTAACCAAACATTTCTGAAAGTGGAACAAATGAGTTGATGATCTTAGCACCTGCTCTGTCTTCCATACCTTCCATAGTACCACGACGAGCAGTGATTGAACCCATAACATCACCTAAGTATTCTTCTGGAGTGGTTACTTGAACCTTCATAATTGGTTCCAAGATAACAGCGCCAGCTTTTGAAGCAGCGTTCTTCAAAGCAAGTGAAGCAGCAACCTTGAAGGCAGCTTCTGATGAGTCGACTTCGTGGTAACTACCATCGTAAAGCTTAGCCTTAACATCGATCAATGGGTAACCTGCAAGAACACCATTCTTCATAGCTTCTTGTAAACCTTGGTCAACTGAAGGAATGAATTCACGAGGAACAACACCACCAACAATGGCATCTTCAAATTCGTAACCCTTACCTTCTTCGTTAGGAGTAAAGTCAATCCAAACGTCACCGTATTGACCCTTACCACCTGATTGACGAACGAACTTACCTTGTGCCTTAGCTTCCTTAGTGAAGGTTTCACGGTAAGCAACTTGTGGTTCACCGATCTTAGCATCAACGTTAAATTCACGTCTCATACGTTCAACCATGATATCAAGGTGAAGTTCACCCATACCTGAGATCAAAGTTTGACCAGTTTCTGGGTTAGTTTCAGCACGGAAAGTTGGGTCTTCTTCAGTAAGCTTTTGCAAAGCAACGTCCATCTTATCACGGTCAGCCTTTGACTTAGGTTCAACTGATACTTGGATAACTGGATCTGGAACTTTCAAGCTTTCCAAAATAAGTGGGTGATCTGGGTCAGTTAATGAGTCACCAGTAGTGGTGTTCTTCAAACCGATGGCACCAGCGATATCACCTGAGAATACTTCTGGAATTTCAGTTCTTGAGTTGGCGTGCATTTGAAGCAAACGACCTACACGTTCACGACTGTTCTTTGAAGCGTTCAATACGTATGAACCTGATTCAAGAGAACCGGTGTAAACACGGATGAAAGTCAAACGACCTACGAATGGGTCAGTAGCGATCTTGAATGCAAGAGCTGCAAATGGCTTCTTATCGTCAGCCATAAGTTCAACTTCATCACTAGTCTTAGGATCGTGAGCAACGTAAGGCTTAACGTCAAGTGGTGATGGCAAGTAGTCAATAACACCGTCAAGCATCATTTGAACACCCTTGTTCTTGAATGCTGAACCAGCATATACTGGGAAGAATTCCAAGTTCAAAGTAGCTTTACGGATAGCTGCCTTTAATTCATCGTTAGAAATTTCTTCACCGCCAAGGTATTTTTCCATGATGCCGTCGTCAACGTCAGCAACAGCTTCAATTAACTCACCACGACGCTTTTCAGCTTCTTCCTTGTATTCATCAGGAACTGGTACAGTATCCCACTTTGAACCAAGCTTGTCTTCATCGTAGATATCAGCAACCATGTTGATCAAGTCGATAACACCTTCGAAGGTATCAGCTGAACCAATTGGCATTTGAACAGCATGAGCGTTAGCATTTAAACGTTCGTGTAATGATTTAACTGACTTATCGAAGTCAGCACCAATCTTATCCATCTTGTTAACAAAAACAATACGAGGAACACCGTAAGTTTCAGCTTGACGCCATACGTTTTCAGTTTGTGGTTCAACACCAGCTTGGGCATCAAGAACAGTTACGGCACCATCAAGAACACGGAGTGAACGTTCAACTTCGATAGTGAAGTCAACGTGTCCTGGGGTATCAATGATGTTAATTCTGTAGTCCTTCCATTGTGCAGTAGTGGCTGCAGAAGTAATGGTGATACCACGTTCCTTTTCTTCATCCATCCAGTCCATTTGTGAATCACCTTCGTGAGTTTCACCAATTTTGTGGATCTTACCAGTGTAGTAAAGGATACGTTCAGTAGTAGTAGTCTTACCCGCATCGATGTGGGCCATAATACCAATGTTACGTGTCTTTGCTAATGGAAATTCACGCTTGTTAGCCATAAATTATTCTCTCCTTAAAATAAAACGAACGAATTAGAAGCGGTAGTGTGCAAATGCACGGTTAGCTTCAGCCATACGATGAACGTCTTCACGCTTCTTAACTGCTGAACCAGTGTTGTTTGAAGCATCGATGATTTCGTTAGCTAAACGTTCATCCATAGTGTGTTCGTTACGTAAACGAGCGTATGAAACAAGCCATCTTAAACCTAAAGTAGTTCTTCTTTCAGGACGTACTTCAACTGGGATTTGGTAGTTTGAACCACCGATACGGCGAGCTCTAACTTCCAAAACTGGCATAACGTTGTTCATAGCTTCTTCAAATACATCAAGTGGTTCCTTACCAGTCTTGTCTTGAACAATGTTGAAAGCATCGTAAAGGATTGAAGATGCCTTAGCTCTCTTACCATCAATCATCAAGTGGTTAATTAACTTGGTAACAAGCTTTGAGTTGTAAACTGGATCTGCTAAAACGTCTCTTTTAGTTACGTGACCTTTTCTAGGCATTATTTAACTCCTCCTTTAATCTTTCTTAGTACCGTACTTAGAACGGCCTTGCTTTCTGCCATCAACACCAGCAGTATCGAGGGCACCACGAATGATGTGGTAACGAACACCAGGAAGGTCCTTTACACGACCACCACGAATTAAAACAACTGAGTGTTCTTGCAAGTTGTGTCCTTCACCTGGAATGTAAGCAGTAACCTCGATTAAGTTTGAAAGACGAACACGAGCGTACTTACGTAAAGCTGAGTTAGGTTTCTTTGGAGTCATAGTACCCACACGAGTTGCAACACCACGCATTTGTGGAGCTGGGTTGAATACTGATTCCTTCTTCATACTGTTGTAGCTGTAATTCAAAGCAGGTGACTTTGACTTAGTAACCTTTGAATGACGGCCTTTTCTTACCAATTGATTAATGGTTGGCATTAAAATTTCCTCCTAAAATTACTATTTTGTTCACACATCCGGGAGTTTCTTTTTATACTCACGAACAGACTGTTCAAAACATACAAACACTATTGTACTCGGTTTTTAATAGAAATCAAACTTTTTCAAAATAAAAAAAGAAAAACAATGATTTTTTGCGTATTAAATAGTGAGGTGATTTTTTGAATTTAATTTATACTTTTACTAATTTTGCAATTGGAACTTGTATTGCATCCCACATGGCAGTAGTTTTTGATCGATGGGAGAACAGAAATTTCATTTTTTCTCGCTCTTATTGCAAAAATTGTCACTTTGAATTATCTTTGCTGGACGAGATTCCTCTTATTTCTTACTTATTATTGAAAGGACGTTGTCATTATTGTAAACAATCTATTCCAAGTGAATTATTTCTGTTTGAATTAGTTGGAGGATTTGCCTTTTCTTTGATTGACTTCAGCTCTATTAGTGGCATCACATCTTCTGTGTTTCTTTCCTCTCTTCTTTTGACGGCTATCGCTGATTTTTATGAAAAAGAATTTGATCTTTTCTTTCTTTTTCCTGCAATAACTATCGCTATCTTAGAAAATAAGTTCTCTGCTTTTACGACCTTAGATTTTATTTCTCTTATATTAATTATTTCAATTTTCAGTTGGAATATTTTTAAGCATAAAATGGGGCTAGGCGACCTATTAATTTATCTCACTATTGCCAGTTACTTAACTCCTTCTATTGCTAACATAATATTTTTATTTGCTTGCTTCTCACTTTTATTATTTTTCGTAATTGAACATAAAGATTCCAACTATCATTATCCTTTCATACCATTTATTTTCTTAGGTTTAGTTCTAACACAATTTTTAAACTAAAAAAGCGTTCCTATTCTTTATGAATAGAAACGCTTTTTATAAGAACTAAATTTTACTTACTTTGTTCTTTTTCTTTCATTTGCTTTTCAATATCAGCAATTGAGTAAACTGAATCTGGCTTCTTAACGTCAGCTTCAGGTTCCATGCTGCGGTATACAGGCATACCAGTACCAGCTGGAATAATCTTACCGATAATAACGTTTTCCTTAAGTCCAAGAAGTGGATCATTCTTACCTCTGATTGAAGCATCAGTAAGAACACGAGTAGTTTCCTGGAATGAAGCAGCTGACAAGAAACTATTAGTTTCCAAAGCAGCCTTAGTAATACCCAAGATAACGCTTTGTGCAGTTGCTGGAATACCACCAGAAATAATAACTTCCTTGTTACGGTCTCTAAATTGACCGATATCCATAACTTCACCTGGCAAGATGTCAGTTTCACCTGGATCAAGGACACGTACCTTTTGAAGCATTTGACGAGTCAATACTTCGACGTGCTTGTCGGCAATGTCTACACCCTGCATTCTATATGCCTTTTGAACTTCAGCCAAGATGTACTTTTCAGTAGTTAAAGTATCAGTAACTTGGATCAATTCCTTAGGATCAACAGAACCGAGAGTCAACTTATCACCACGGTGAACATAATCGCCTTCAGATACAGCAACAGAAGCAGTGTAAGGAACACTGTAACTTCTAGTATCAATCTTACCTTTAACAGTAATTTCACGAGTATGTTCTGCTGGATTTTCTTGAATTGAATCAATTACACCATCTACTTCAGAAATGGTTGCACGACCCTTAGGGTTACGTGCTTCGAACAATTCTTGCACACGAGGCAAACCTTGAGTAATATCTTCGGCACCGGCAACACCACCGTTGTGGAAAGTTCTCAAAGTAAGCTGAGTACCAGGTTCACCAATTGATTGAGCGGCAACAGTACCTACTGCTTCACCAACTTCAACTTCTTCACCAGTAGCAAGGTTCATACCGTAACACTTGCGACATACACCGTGTGGAGTATCACAGGTAAGAATTGAACGAATCTTAACATGGGTTACTCCCGCATCACAGATCTTATGAGCCATGTTTTCATCCATCATGACATCTCTGCCAACAATAGCTTCACCAGTCTTAGGATCCTTAACTGTTTCAGCAGTGAAACGACCAACCAAACGATCAAATAATGGTTCGATCATTTCGTCACCTTCCATGATGGCGCTAACTGTAATACCACGATCAGTACCACAATCATCATCACGAATAATAACGTCCTGAGCAACATCAACCAAACGACGAGTTAAGTAACCTGACTGAGCAGTCTTCAAGGCAGTATCCGTCATACCCTTACGAGCACCGTGAGTGGACATGAATAATTCCAATACTGACAAACCTTCCTTGAAGTTTGAAGTAACAGGAATTTCGAACAAACCACCGTTAGGAGTAGCCATCAAACCACGCATACCAGCTAACTGAGTAAAGTTAGAAATGTTACCACGGGCACCTGAGTCGGCCATGATTGAAATTGGGTTACGTGGTGAGTGAATTTGAGCAATTTCGTTTTGGATTTCATCCTTACATGCATTCCAAATACTAATTACCCGGTCGTGACGTTCTTGTTCAGTAATTAAACCACGTCTGAATTGCTTAGAAACAATATCAACTTGCTTACGTGCCTTAGCTACCTTTTCATCCTTATCTTGAATTTCTGGGACGTCATTCATACCAATAGTAATACCTGAAGTAGTTGAACTAGTGTAACCTAACTTCTTCAAGTCATCCAAGTATTCTGAAGTTCTTTGAACCTTGTAGTACTTGTAGATAGTAGCAATAGAGTCTGACAAGAAACTACTCTTGAATGGTGTAGCAATTAAATCATCGCCAACTTCATCAATCTTGTCATGAATATCTTGACCCTCACCTAAGAAGTACTTAGCATCCAAAGGATTATTTAAGTTTTCTTCACTTGGTTCATTGATGTAGAAGTAATCATCTGGGAATAATTGGTTAAAGACAAGCTTACCGTATGTAGTAATGAAAATGCCATGTTCATGACCTTGTGGCCATGGCTTCTTAGGCATAGCATCAGCTGACATACCAATAATAGTATGGTAGTGAATATCACCATTTTCATAAGCTACAGTTGCTTCAGCTGGTGAACTAAAGATCATGCCTTCACCTTCACGACCACGTTCAGCTTGAGTCAACCAGTAGTTACCCAAAACGATATCCTGTGATGGAGTAACGATTGGCTTACCATCCTTAGGAGCCAAGATGTGGTGAGCAGCAAGCATAAGTAAACGAGATTCAGCAACAGCTTCATCAGAAAGTGGTACGTGGATGGCCATCTGGTCACCATCGAAGTCGGCATTGTAGGCTTCACAAGCTAATGGGTGAAGTCTGATTGACTTACCTGGTACTAAAACTGGTTCAAATGCTTGAATACTCAAACGGTGAAGAGTAGGTGCACGGTTCAAAAGAACTGGACGTTCCTTAATAACGTCTTCAAGTACATCCCAAATATCATCATCTTCACGATCAATCTTACGCTTAGCATTCTTAATGTTAGAAGCAATACCGCGCTTAACCAATTCGTGCATTACAAATGGCTTAAATAATTCCAAAGCCATTGGACGTGGAACACCACATTGATAGAACTTCAATTTTGGTGAAACATCGATAACTGAACGACCGGAGTAGTCAACACGCTTACCAAGCAAGTTTTGACGGAAACGACCTTGCTTACCCTTAAGCATGTGTGAAAGTGACTTAAGTGGACGATTACCTGGTCCAACAACTGGACGACCACGACGACCGTTGTCAATCAAAGCATCAACAGCTTCTTGAAGCATACGCTTTTCGTTTTGAACGATGATGTTAGGAGCGTTCAAATCAAGCAATCTCTTCAAACGATTGTTACGGTTAATTACACGTCTATATAAATCGTTCAAATCTGAGGTAGCAAAACGGCCACCTTCAAGTTGAACCATTGGACGAAGATCTGGTGGAATAACTGGAACTGCATCCATAACCATCCATTCAGGCTTATTACCTGAATTCTTAAATGCGTCCAAAATATCCAAACGTCTAATTGCACGAGTACGTTTTTGACCAGTTGCGGTTTGAAGCTCTTTCTTCAAATCTTTAACTTCTTTATCAAGGTCAACTTTCTTGAGCAATTCGCGAATAGCTTCAGCACCCATCTTAGCTTCAAAACGGTTACCGTATTTAGCTTTTTGTTCACGGTATTCTGCTTCAGTTAATAATTGCTTAGGCTCAAGATCAGTATCACCTGGATCAATTACGATATATGCAGCAAAGTAGATAACTTCTTCAAGCAATCTTGGAGAAATATCCAATACTAAACCCATTCTTGAAGGGATACCTTTGAAGTACCAAATGTGGGTTACAGGGGCAGCTAATTCAATGTGTCCCATACGTTCTCTTCTTACTTTTGAAGAAGTAACTTCAACACCACAACGGTCACAAACGATGCCACGGTATCTAACACCCTTATATTTACCACAGGCACATGACCAATCTTTAGTTGGTCCAAAGATTCTTTCATCAAATAGACCATCTTTTTCAGGTTTTAAAGTACGGTAGTTGATGGTTTCAGGCTTCTTAACTTCACCATATGACCAGCTTCTGATCTTGTTAGGTGATGCAAGACCAATTTGCATACTTTCAAATTTATTTACGTCGATCAAAAGTTTAACCTCCTACTATTTAGAAACTTTGTCGTCAGATTCATCTGCAGGAGCTACTGGCTTATCTGCATCTTTCTTATCGTCTTTTTTATCTTCTGATTTTCCAGTTTCTTCGGCTAACTTCTTTTTTTCTTGTTCTTCTGCCATACGTGACAATGAATCAATGTTTAAATGTTCACTTGAATCTTCATCCATATCACGAAGTTCAATTTCATTATGATTCATATCAAGAACACGAATATCCAAACCTAATGATTGAAGTTCCTTAACAAGCACACGGAATGATTCTGGAACACCTGGCTTAGGAATTCTTTCGCCCTTAACAATTGCTTCATATGCCTTTACACGACCAACAACGTCATCTGACTTATAGGTCAAGATTTCTTGCAATGTGTAAGCTGCACCATAAGCTTCAAGGGCCCAAACTTCCATTTCACCGAAACGCTGACCACCAAACTGAGCTTTACCACCCAAAGGTTGTTGAGTAACCAATGAGTAAGGCCCAATTGAACGTGCGTGGATCTTGTCATCAACCATGTGAGTAAGTTTCAAGTAGTGCATGACACCAACTGAAACACGGTTGTGGAATGGTTCACCGGTACGACCATCGTAGATAACAGTCTTACCGTCTTTATCAACACCAGCTTGACGAACAGTGTCCCAAACATCACTTTCGTTGGCACCATCAAATACTGGAGTAGCTACGTGAATACCTAATTGACGTGCTGCAGCACCCAAGTGCAATTCAAGAAGCTGTCCAATGTTCATACGTGATGGAACACCCATTGGGTTCAAACAGATATCTACTGGAGTACCATCTGGTAAGTATGGCATATCTTCTTCTGGAACGACAGCAGCAACAGTACCCTTGTTACCGTGACGACCAGACATCTTGTCCCCAACTTGAATCTTTCTCTTTTGTGCAATGTAAACACGAACCATAGTATTAACACCTGGTGAAAGTTCATCGCCGGCTTCACGGGTGTAAACCTTAACGTCTTGAACGATACCGCCACCACCGTGTGGTACACGAAGTGAAGTATCACGAACTTCACGAGCTTTTTCACCAAAGATAGCGTGAAGTAATCTTTCTTCAGCAGATAATTCAGTTACGCCCTTAGGAGTTACCTTACCTACCAAAATATCACCATCGTGAACTTCAGCACCAACGCGGACAATACCATCAGCATCAAGGTCCTTCAAAGCATCTTCACCGATGTTAGGAAGTTCTCTTGTGATTTCTTCAGGACCAAGCTTAGTATCACGAGCTTCTGATTCGTAGTCTTCAATACTAATTGAAGTATAAACATCATCCTTAACCAAACGTTCTGAAAGCATGATGGCATCTTCATAGTTGTACATGTTCCAAGTCATGAAGGCAATAAGTGGGTTTTGACCTAAAGCAAGTTCACCATGATCCATAGTTGGACCGTTAGCAATAACATCACTAGCATCAACATGATCACCCAACTTAACATTAGGAGTTTGGTTGTATGACTTAGAGTTGTTTGAACGACGATACTTTTCAAGAGTGTACTTGTCTAAAGTACCATCTTCACGTCTAATACGGATTTCGTTTGCATCTACGTATTCAACAGTACCAGCATCCTTAGCTACTAAGGCAGCACCTGAATCGTGAGCTGCACGATATTCCATACCAGTACCAACAAGTGAGCCATGTGGGTTGATCAAAGGAGCAGCCTGACGTTGCTGGTTGGCACCCATCAAAGCACGGTTAGAGTCATCGTTTTCAAGGAATGGGATACATGCTGAAGCTACAGAAACAACTTGTTTAGGAATAACGTCCATGTAGTCAATCTTGTCTGGAGTAACTTCGACGTTATCTTCCTTTTGACGAGCTAAGATTAAATCACTCTTAAATGAACCATCATCATTCAAAGGAGTGTTAGCACCAGCAATGATGTAGTTATCTTCTTCATCAGCAGTCAAGTAGTCGATCTTGTCAGTAACCTTGTGGGTCTTCCAAGATACACGACGGTATGGAGTTTCGATGAAACCATACTTGTTAATGATTGCGTATGAAGCAAGTGAGTTAATCAACCCAATGTTAGGACCTTCTGGAGTTTCGATAGGACACAAACGACCATAGTGAGTATAGTGAACGTCACGAACTTCATATCCAGCACGGTCACGAGTCAAACCACCAGGCCCTAAAGCTGACATACGACGCTTGTGAGTCAATTCACCCAATGGGTTGTGTTGATCCATGAACTGTGAAAGTTGTGATGAACCGAAGAATTCCTTGATACTTGCAACAATTGGACGAATATTGATCAATTGTTGTGGAGTAACAGTTGAAGGATCTTGGATTGACATTCTTTCACGAACAACACGTTCCATTCTTGCCAAACCGATTCTGAATTGGTTTTGAAGAAGTTCACCAACACGACGAATACGACGGTTACCCAAGTGGTCAATATCATCAGTTGTACCGATCTTGTCTTGCAATGCGAAGAAGTAGTTGATTGAAGCCAAAACATCTGCTGGAGTTAAATGCTTAACATCTGCAGCAATGTGACCATTTGACATTAACTTGACTTCACGTTCAGGATCTATCTTTGAGTAAACCTTAATTTCTTGAACTGTAATAGGATCTGGTAATACGCCTTCCTTTGAAGGTTGGTAAGTTACCATCTTGAAGTCATCACGATCAAGGTATGGAGCCAACTTGTCCATTACTTCGTGAGTAACAACAGTATCCTTCTTAGCAATGATTTCACCAGTATCTGGATCAGCCAAAGTTTCAGCTAAAGTTTGACCATACAAACGATTCTTAAGAGAAAGCTTCTTGTTGATCTTGTAACGACCAACTGGTGCTAAATCATAACGACGTGGATCGAAGAAACGAGCATACAAAAGTGAACGTGATGAATCAGTTGTCTTAGGTTCACCTGGACGTAATCTTTCGTAAATATCCTTTAAAGCTTCGGCTACACGAGAATCTGCTGGATTCTTGTGAACATCTTTGTCCAAAGTAAATTGCAAAGTATCGCTTTGACCAAACATATCGATGATGTCACTGTCTGAGCCAATACCCATAGCTCTAATTAAAACAGTAAGTGGCAACTTACGAGTACGGTCTACACGAACGAATGAAACATTCTTAGCATCAGTTTCATATTCAAGCCAAGCACCACGGTTAGGAATAACAGTAGTACCAAAGATTTGACGACCATTCTTGTCGTAATCACCAGTGTAGTACACACCTGGAGATCTTACTAATTGAGAAACAATAACTCTTTCGGCACCATTGACGATGAATGAACCTGATTCAGTCATTAATGGTAAATCGCCAAAGAATACATCTTGAGTCTTAATTTCACCAGTTTCTTGGTTAGTAAGCTTCAAAGTTACGTGCATTGGTGCAGCATAAGTTGCATCATGATCACGAGCTTCATCAACTGTATACTTAGGCTTTTGAAGCTTGTAGCCAACATATTCTAATGAAAGCTTACCTGAGAAGTCACTAATAGGCATGATGTCATCAAAGACTTCTTTAATGCCTTTATCAAGAAACCACTTATATGATTCGGTTTGAACATCAGTTAAGTTAGGGAGCTTCAATACTTCTTTAATGCGAGAGAAGCTACGTCTAGTTCGATGCTTACCGTAGTTCACTACGTGTCCATTTAACAAGGAAAAACATCCTTTCTGTCTAAGAAAGCAAATATTACATTTCTGTTACAAATTCAAAAAACTGCAATTTTAGGCATAAAAAAGACAAAAACGAAGCTTTTTCGTTTTTGTCCTTATCATTTTGCTGGACAATAGATCAGCAAAATCCTGAATCTCAGTCTTTTTAAACCAGCAAAAATTATATGCCTTTTTCTACTTTTTGTCAAGGTCTAATGCCTGATATCACTTAGTTTTTACCAGCTTTTTATCAGAAACAACATCAAATTTTAAATGGCCATGTTGACTACCGATTTTTAAAGTATCATTTGATTTTACTTCACTGGTAATCAACATTTCTGCCAACTTATCTTCGATATCATTTTGAATTGCTCTTCTAAGTGGTCGAGCACCATTTTCGGGATCATAACCATCTTGAACGATTTTATCTAGAGCAGCGCGAGAAATCTTAAGTGTGATTCCTTTCTTCTGCAAACGAACTACCAATTTATGAGTCAACAAGGTAACAATGTCACGCAATTGTTTCTTAGTTAATTCATCAAAGATAATCGTCTCATCGATTCTATTCAAAAATTCTGGACGGAAGAATTGTTTAATTGCTTGCTCTACCTTAGCTTGTCTTGCTTTAGCTTGATCAACCTTATCAGCATTAAAGCCTACAGCCTTGCTGTCAAATAAAGTACGTGATCCCAGATTAGAAGTCATGATAATAATCGTATTTCTAAAATCAACTTTTCTGCCTTTAGAATCTGTCAAAAATCCTTCATCTAAGACTTGCAAAAGTAAATTGAATACATCTGGGTGAGCTTTTTCAACTTCATCAAGCAAGACAACAGAATATGGATGACGACGAACTTGTTCAGAAAGTTGACCGCCCTCTTCATAACCAACATAACCAGGTGCTGATCCGATTAACTTGCTGGAAGCGATTTGATCCATATATTCTGACATATCTAATCTGATCAAATTATCTTCTGAGCCAAACATTGCGGCTGCAACTGACTTAGCAAGTTCCGTTTTACCTACACCAGTTGGGCCCAAGAATAAGAATGATCCAATTGGGCGTCGTTCATCTTTAATACCACTTCTACTACGACGAATTGCACGAGCTACAGCGGAGACAGCTTTATCTTGTCCAATAACTCGTTTGTGCAAAATACTTTCGAGGTTAGCTAATTGGCGACTCTCATCCCTCTTCATTTGAGTAACTGGTACGCCTGTCCAATCAGACACTACCTTGGCAATATCTTCTGGTTCAACAATAGCCTCAGCACTAACTTTAACTTGCAGCGCATTTTCCATTTTTTCTCGTTGCATTTGCAAGTTATTTTGTGCTTCTTGAAGTTGCGCAGCCTGAACAAAGTTTTGACTTGCAGCAGCCTCATTTTTTTGCTCAATAATACTCTTTATTTTTTCATTAATTTGAACTAAATCTTTATTTGAACCAACATTAGTCTTAATTTTAACAGCTGCACTGGCTTCATCTACCAGATCAATTGCCTTATCGGGTAAGAAACGATTGGTAATGTAACGGCTAGATAGATCAACAGCATCCTCAAGACTGGCATCTGAAATAGTTACATGGTGGAACTTCTCATATTTAGGTCTAAGTCCCTTCAATATAGCCAATGTATCTTTCTTAGTAGGTTCATTCAAACGTACTTGTTGAAAACGACGGGCTAATGCTTGATCTTTTTCAATATACTTTTGATATTCATCAAATGTAGTAGCACCAATCATTTGAATATCGCCACGAGCAAGTGATGGCTTCAAGATATTAGAAGCATCGATTGCTCCTTCAGCACCACCAGCACCAATCAAAGTATGCATTTCATCAACAAACAGAATGACCCTGCCATCTTTAGCAATTTCATCCAAAATCTTCTTCATTCTATCTTCAAACTCGCCACGATACTTGGTACCTGCTACTAAACTGCCCATGTTAAGAGCCATTACTCGTTTATTGAGTAAATCCTCTGGCACTCTTTTATTAACAATTTCTGTAGCAATTGCTTCAGCGACTGCAGTCTTACCTACACCAGGTTCACCTACTAAAACTGGATTATTCTTAGTACGACGAGACAAAATTTGAATAACTCGCTTAATTTCCTTTTCGCGGCCAATAACTGGATCAATACCGCCTTCACGAGTACGTTGATTCAAATTAACAGCTACTTTATCTAGAGTTGGTGTAGTACTATTTTTACGTTTCTTTTGCCCTGTAGCTGTATTGCTATTACCTAACCAGCTTGCTGAGTCGCCAAAATCTTGTTCCTGATCTAAGCTATCATTAACATCTTGACGTAAGCGACCAATATCCACATTTAAATTCTTGAGAATCATGGCCGACAAGACTTGTTCACTAGCTGTTATTCCAAGCAAAACATGATTAGTTTCAATTTCTTTATATCCACCTTGATCGGCTTGTCTTTTTGCATAATCTAGTGCCAAGCTTAAACGAGGTGACATTTCCATATAACTAGTTTTAGGTGCTGAACCGTAGCCGGTGTAGCGCTCAATTTCTTCACGCACAGCAGTAGGAGTTAAGCCCCATGAACGAAGTATCTTCCCTGCTTCACCGTCTGTTTCAATTACTAAAGCCAATAAAACGTGTTCTGTTCCGATTAAGCGATGATGGAAATTCTGTGCTTGTTCACGTGCAATTTCCAATACTTGATTAACGCTTTTACTATATGAGTTTTCCATACAAACACCACCCCTTTAAAATACGTTATGGTATTTTACTTTTATTTTGTCAGTAAGTAAAATAATTTAACTTATCTCCGTGATCATTATGATCAAAAACGCGCAATTAATCAAAAATTGCGGCGGCAATTTCAGTTAAATATTTTTGATCTGTTTCATCAAAATTGTTTAGCTTAGTAGAATCAAAATCGAAAACGCCCCATAATTTTTCATCCTTAAAAATAGGCACGACGATTTCAGAATTCGAAGCACTGTCGCAAGCGATGTGACCAGCAAATTCATGGACGTCGGGCACAATTTGCGTTTTTTCTTCCTTAGCTGCTGTTCCGCAAACGCCTTTACCCATTTGAATATGCACACAAGCTGGCATCCCTTGGAATGGGCCTAAAATCAACTCGCCGTTTTCAAAGCGATAAACACCAGCAAAATTAACATTATTAAGCGAATTAAACAAAAGCGCAGATAAATTAGCAGTATTGGCAATCCAGTCATCTTCGCCATCAACTAGTGCCTTTGCCTGCTGCACTAACAATTCATAATTTTCTTTCGTAGTAGCTGTCATTCTCATGTCCCCTATAGTTTTAGTGTGTATTATAGCAAAAAGAAAAGGCTCTATGATAAATCCTGTTGATAGATTTCTATGATATTCTATCAATGGGATTT
>NZ_PCZF01000019.1:0-37703 GCF_002554115.1 Lactobacillus sp. UMNPBX4 | reverse complement strand
AAAACAAGATGTGGGGCGGACATTTATGGTCACCCAGCTATTACTTTGGCACGGTGGGGAATATGTCTAAAGAAGTAGTAGAAAAATACATTAATGACCAGATCTACAATGCCATTTCTGGCGGCAAGCCCTATCCATCCCCGCATTAAAATACGGAGATTTTCGGGCGTTTTTCATTAAATTAATTTTTGTCATCATAAAACCTCATTTCGTTACTTCTATTTTATTGCAAATTGGGCAAAAATTGTTACAATGTGAAGTAAACTACATGAAGTAGGTTTCATGTTTTAGGGAGGGATCAAAATTCCAAATCTAGTTAAACAATATCGAAAAGAAAATAAAATGACACAACGGGAGGTTGCCGAAAAGGTGCGCGTGACAGAGCGCACAATTATTTCAGTGGAGAAAGGGAAATATAAGCCTTCCATTGTTTTAGCTTATAAACTGGCTAAATTATTTGGGACAGATATTGAAACTTTATTTTGCTTGAAGGAGTTTGTTGAAAATGAAGAAGAATGATAAAAAGAGAAAAATTAAATACGCTATAAGTACAGTATTCTTTCTGATCATAACTATTATAGACATGGTTGATTTATATAATGATATTTTTAATGGGCGAGGTCACACTATCAAAGATTTAGTTTGGTTAGTAATTTTGATTTTGGTAACCTTGGGTAATTACTATCTAATGAAAGATATTGGTACTATTGACGATGATGATGAACGTGATGATTATGTCCAGATGAAGACAGATTCTACATCGTATCATATTCTTGAATGGATCATAATTATTGCTAGTGTGGCTTTTTCAGCTTGGGGAGTTATTCTATATTCCAAAAACGGAAATGAGCAATTGGCCTTTGTTTTAATTATTATTGGAGCAGTTTTATCATCAATTTGGATATTAACGATTATTATTAATTTCATTATTTGGTTAGTTAATTATTATAAAAATTAAAGGAGAATACAGTAATGAAAATTGGATTTATTGGTACTGGCGTAATGGGGACTGGCATTATTAATAATTTACTAAAGAATAATTATGACGTCACAGTTTACAACAGAACTAAGGCTCACGCTCAACCTGTCTTGGATAATGGAGCCAAGTGGGCAGACAATCCTGCCGAATTAACTAAGCAGGTAGATGTTTTATTCACGATGGTAGGCTTTCCACAAGATGTTGAGAACATTTATTTTGGAGAAAATGGGATCTTCGAAACAGCCCAAGCAGGGCAGTACATCATTGACATGACCACTAGTAAACCAAGCTTAGCCCAAAAGATTGGTCAAACTGGTGAAGATAAGAGGATTCATATTTTTGATGCACCTGTTTCTGGTGGTGATATTGGCGCCAAAAAGGGGACATTAACAGTCATGATTGGTGGACATGAAGAAGATCTTGATCAATTACGTGATATCTTCATGACCTTTTCAAGTAAATTGAATTACTTCGGTCCCTACGGTAGCGGTCAACATGCTAAGATGGCTAACCAAATTATGATTGCCGGAACTATGACTGGTATGACGGAGATGCTTGTTTATGCAAAAGCTGCTGGACTTAACTTGGAACAGGTTTGTCAAACACTACAATCTGGTGCTGCAGAAAACTTTAGTCTAGGATCTTATGGTCCACGTATACTAAAAGGTGACTATACCCCTGGCTTTTTTGCCAAACATTTTTTGAAAGACTTACGTATTGCTCTCGAAGAAGCAGAAAAGATGAACTTAGACTTACCTTCAACCAAAGAGGCAAAACATTTATATGAAGTTTTAGTTGATGACAAAAAACTAGGTAATGATGGCACACAAGCTTTAATTAAATTGTGGTGGAAATAATGTCTTTCAGAACACCTCTGGCAGATAAAATGCGACCGCAAACACTGAATGATATGGTAGGCCAACAAGATTTTCTTGGTAAAGGAAAACCTCTTCGTCGAATTATTGAACAAAAAGTCAATATTTCTCTAATTTTATGGGGACCACCAGGTACTGGAAAATCTAGTTTAGCCCAAATCATAGCTAAGCAATTTGATTATCCTTTAGCAAAATTTAATGCCTCAATCGACAATAAAGCTAAATTAGATCAATTTATCAAAACTTATCCTTATCAGCCCTTTGTTTTGCTTATTGACGAGATTCATCGAATGACTAAAAACCTACAAGATTTTCTTTTGCCATATTTGGAAAATGGTCATATTCTGCTTGTCGGTGCAACAACTGAAAATCCGATTATGTCAATAGTTCCAGCTGTACGTTCTCGTTGTCAGATTTTTGAATTTAAAGCATTAAGCGATCAAGATATTGAGATAGTTTTAAAACGTGCCGCAACAGAAGTTCTCAAATTGAAAGATGAACAGATTGAAACAGATGCATTGACATTAATAGCTATTGCAGCAGATGGTGATCTACGTGTTGCGTTAAATATATTAGAAACAGTTCATGCAATTAATCCTGAAGAATTAACTGTTCAAGATGTTAAAAACTTTGCTAAAGGACAGAATTTTAGCTATGACAAAAAGGCAACTAAACATTACGACTATTTAGCTGCCTATTCAGACTCTATGGCTGGTTCAGATACAGATGCTGCACTTTATTATTTAGCAGTTTTATTGAAAAATGGAGACTTGCCATCTGTTGTCCGCCGGTTAAGAGAAATTCCATATACTTATATTGGTTTGGCCAATCCGCAACAGGTTACTCAAATAGTTACGGCTGCTAATCAGGCGGAAAAGGTGGGGATGCCTAAAGCGAAGTATCCTTTAATATTTGCCACTATGTTGATGTGCATTTCACCAAAATCTGGTTCTTTTGATGAAATTTGGGATAAGTTAGACAAAGACACTGAACATCCTAGTCAACACCCCATGCCTCGAGGGTTACGTGACATGCATTATAAGCATTCTGAAGAAATTACCGGTGGTGGTTTGATTAAAAGCCCATTTGCTGAACCACATCAGATTGCAAAGCAAAATTACATGCCTCAAGGTTTGGAAGGAAAAAGATATTACTATCCTAAAGATAACGCCAATGAAAAAAGACTAAGTGAGCAATATTTAAAATTGCATCGATATATCTATGGTGAAGATTACAAGAACTAACAATATTTAAAATTATGTAAACTAACTTTTAGTAAGCTTGTAAAAGCTAATTTCTTCAGCTAAAATAGCTTTAGTTAAATTATAGGAGTTGAAAGAAATGACAACTAACGAAAAAATCATTACTTTAGTGAAACCTGAATACTTGAAAAAAATTCCTGCTATTTTTCGTAAACATGCAACTAATAATACTTGTAAATTAATCGCTAAAGAATATCCTGATTTATATGCTGCTTTTGAAAAGGATCCTAGTGATGAACAAAAGCAAAAAATGACTAAACTTGTTAACGGCATTTTCGAGGAAAGAATGAAAAAACATAATATGCTTTAAAATAATAGAACTACAGACTTATGCAGATAGGTTCTGTAGTTTTTTGTTTGCTTAATTTTTGAATATTGATCATACTAAAAATGAAACTTTTAATTGCTGGTGCCGGCTTTATTGTACAAGATTGGCTTCAAATAACTAAGGATTTGTCAAAAGTGGAATTAACTGGAATTGCTGGTACAGAAAACGATTTAACTACTATGAAAGAATTAGCTAAACAATATAATATTCAAAATATTTATACTGATTATGCAACTGCTTTAAGGGAAACAAATGCTGATACAGTATATGTAGCCGTACCTAACTTCCTGCACTACTCATTTGTCAAACAAGCATTATTAGCTAATAAAAATGTGATTTGTGAAAAGCCATTCACTGTTAAATACGATGAATTTAAGAAATTAAAACAGTTGGCATTAGAAAAAGATCTAATTCTAGCTGAAGCAATTACCAATCAATATTTAACAAACTATCAAGGATTAAAAGATAGATTGCCTGATTCTAGGTCTAATTAGAATTGTGTCCATGAATTACTCACAATAATTTTCACCGTTACAATGCTTTTAAAGAGGGAAAAATTTTACCAGTATTTGACCCTAAAAAGGGTGGTGGTGCTCTGATGGATCTGAACATTTATAATATTCACTTTATAGTGGGACTTTTCGGGATGCCAAAATCAGTTGAATATTTAGCCAATATTCAACGTGATGTTGATACATCTGGTATTTTGCTACTGGATTATGGTGATTTCAAAGTTTTATCAATTGCAGCAAAAGATTCAGGAGCACCTGTAACTTCAACTATCGAAGGAGAAAATGAAACAATTGTAGTTAATGGACCAGCTAATGTCATGGATTCATTTGATATTTACCATAACAGTGAAAAACTACAACATATTGATAAGAAAGTATATCCTCATCGAATATTTGAGGAGTTTAAAGAATTTAACCGGATGATAGAAAAACATGACATGTCCAAATGCAAAAAAATGCTCAACCATAGTGACGAAGTAATGCAAGTTTTACAAAAGGCCGTTGAAAGCGCTGGGCTTAAGCTGGAATAGGAGGAAAACATGAAATTCATATTCTAAATGGTGATAGAAGAGAAATTATTAATTTAGCTGTAAGTATTGAAGCTCGAAGTAACCACCCATTAGCAAAAGCAATTGCTAAATTAGCTGATGAAAAGATAGATCATATTACTACTAATACAATTAAAGGAAAAGGAATTTCTGCTACTTTAGAAAACGATAAATACTATTTAGGCAATTTAGCATTAATTGAAGAGCATACTTTTGTTAATGCAAAACTAACTAAAATAGTTAATAAATTAAGCAATTTAGGTAACTCTATTGTCATTTTTTCTAACACTGATCAAAGTATGTTAGCAGTCTTTGGCATTAAGGACCGACTTCGACCAGAATCTAAAGCTGCATTGCTTAAATTAAAACAACTTGGGATTAAAAAACTAGTGATGCTCTTAGGCGATAATCAAGAAACAGCAAAACAAATTGCGGCAGAGTTGCCAATTGATGAAGTACATGGACAAATGTTACCTGCAGATAAAGCGCAATTTATTAAAAACGAACAAGCAAATGGTCATCATATAGCTTTTATTGGTGACGGAGTCAATGATAGCCCTGCCCTAGCTAATGCTGACGTTGCTATTGCTATCGGTAGTGGTACCGATGTAGCAATTGACGTGGCAGATATTGTTTTGGTGAAAAATGACTTACGTAAAATTGACTATGCCTTAGCAATTTCTAAGCGAACTGTCTTGAACATGAATGAAAACATTGCAATTGCATTATTAACCGTACTGCTATTGTTCGTTGGATTGTTTGCGGGTTATGTTGAAATGGCTAGTGGCATGTTTATCCATGAATTTAGTATTTTAGTCGTTATCTTAAATGGGATGCGCTTAATTAAAAATTATTAAAAACTTGATGACCGTCAAGTTTCTAAGAAGAAAAAAGATTTAGAATTTAATATGTAATGATGAAAGGAAGATATTTATGCAAAAAGTAATGATGAAGTTAGGTGGCATGACTTGTCCATCTTGTTTAACCAAAATTGAAAAAGCTGTTGAAAACGTTAATGGCACTGATCAAATTAAGGTTTTGTTCAACGCTGGCAAATTAAAGTTTGTAATGGATTCAAACAAGACCAACACAGATGATGTGAAGAATGCTATCGAAAAAATGGGTTATGAAGTTATGGACATTAAAGAAAAGGAGATTAATTAAATGAATTCAGAAGAAGCATACCAATCAGAACTAAAGCAAAGTTAAATAGACCATCACACTCCCACGGTCGGAGCAATGGTTGGTCATATCATTGCTAACTTATTAATTCACTCCTTAAAAATTAGCCAAGCTAAATTCTTTACCAAAGGTAATGCTAGTTTATTTTTATGTCAATATGCTCCTAAATGGATTGAATACGAACAAACAGAGTTCAACAAATTAAACCAAATTTTGGTAAATAATGGCGAAAGTATTCCTACAACCACCGACCAATTTAAAGAATATACTATGCTCGAAGAAAATGGAGCTACAAAATACGAAAAGGGTAACGATCAATTATTTACATTAGTAAAAGACTTTGATACGCAAATTCTTTTTATTACTAAGGCTATTACTCTAGCCCAAAATGAAAATTGGCCAGAATTAAGTGCGAACTTAGTAGAATTATTATCATGGATTAAAGAACAAATTCGCCAATCACAAAACTTTTTGAATCACGATTTGCGTGAAGGATTGTATACTGAAGAAGACGATGATGATGACGATTTTTAAATAAATGAAGTCTTTAAATGGCAGAGTTATGTGTTCAGTTAGTCCCACTATTTAATGCATTGCCTATAGATGAGCAAATGCAAATAGAAGAGCTAGTTCATCACCAAAATTATCGAAAAAATGAGTTAGTCTTGGATCCCACTTCAAATAGTAATTTAATAATTCTTGCTCATGGTAGCGCTCGTCTTTATACCTTGAACAAAGAGGGACATGAGAATGTTATTCAAGTCTTGAAAACTGGAGATTATGCTGGTGAAAATTGGTTATTTGGTGAGGCTAATACCAATACCTACGTTGAAGCCACAGAAGATAGTGAAATTTGTTTACTGAATCGCAATGACTTTTTAGCTTTGATGAAAAAACAACCGGAATTAAGCATAAAGCTCCTAGAACAAAACATCATTAAAGTACGTGCTTTGCAGAAACAAATACAATTATTAAGTCTTCCTAAAGTAGAGGATAGACTACTTAATTATTTGCAGACCTATGCCAAAAAAGTAGGACATAAATCATTTATACTACCATTAAAAATGAAAGATTTAGCACTTTATTTAGGAACTACACCAGAAACTTTATCCCGTAAATTTATTTTACTCGAAAAACGAGGAGTCTTAAAAAGAAAATTGAGACGAATCCAACTATTATTTAAAAAATCAATTGACAATAAATAAGCATGAGTTTACACTAATAGTCAATGGAAGTTACTAAAAGTAAGAAAGGAGTACCAACATGTTGAATTTACAAGCTATATGTCATAACTGTGTATGTTGTCCAAAAGACAATACTTTTTTGCATACGCTAATTCAGCATGACGTACTTCGATATATTTATAGTTAACTTGGTTTTTTAATTTAGCTATTTTAAGGATCTACGAACTGAATTGGTTCGTGGATCCTTTTTTGTTTGGTCTTTGGGAGGGTAAGATCTTATGAATTGGTCAATCATACAACAAGCGTTGCCAGTATTTGTCCATGCATTTGGACTCACAATTTGGCTATCGCTAATTGGAATAATAGGTTCAATTATTGTTGGAATAATCGCTAGCCTGACGCAATATTTTAAAGTACCAGTACTCAGTCAAGTCATGACAGCATATGTTGAACTAGCACGAAACACACCACTTTTAATTCAATTATTTTTCCTGTACTACGCTTTTCCAGTTATCGGAATAAAAATGTCCGCAGAAGTTTGCGGCATTATCGGTTTAATTTTCTTAGGTGGAGCATACATGGCTGAGGGATTTACTGGTGGCTTTAATGGAATTTCTACGAGTCAAATTAATAGCGGAAAAGCATTGGGGATGAGTCGTTTTCAATTAGCTCGCTATGTTGTTTTTCCGCAAGGCTTTGCCTTAAGCATGCCTGCCTTAACAGCTAATATTATCTTTTTAATTAAAGAAACATCAATTTTCTCAGTAATTGCGATTCCTGAATTAACCAACACGGCCTTAGATTTAATTGGAATGTATTACCGTTCTAATGAATATTTATTAATGCTGGTTATTGCATACGCAATTATCTTGATCCCAGTAATTCTTTTATTAACTTGGCTTGAAAGGAGAGTTCGTTATGGTGCATTCGGGAATTAATGTTTTATTTGAAGGAAGTAACTTCGCCCGTTTAATGGCTGGTCTTTGGACCTCAATTTGGATCGCAACTATTTCATTAATAATCGGTTTAGCAATTGGTATTATTTTCGGTATTCTGCGAACTTTATCTAATAAATTCATTCGTTTTATTCTGCGAGTTTATCTAGAATTCTTCCGAATAGTACCTACGATCGTTTTACTTTACCTGGTTTACTATATTTTGCCGCGAACTTTTCATGTTAATTGGCCAGCAACCTGGATGGCAGTTTTAGCATTTTCACTATGGGTAGCTGCCGAATTTAGCGATATTGTTCGCGGAGCAATTGAATCAGTTCCTAAGAGTCAACGAGAATCTGGTTTAGCACTAGGTTTAAGTAAAATTCAGCTGTTTAGATATGTTCTGCTTCCTCAGGCAATTAAACTTGAACTACCCGCTACGATTAATTTAGCAACGAGAGTAATTAAGACAACTTCACTTTTACTGGTTATCAGCATTATGGAAGTAATCAATGTTGCCCAGCAAATTATCGAAGCAAATAACCAACAATATCCAACTGGTGTTTTCTGGGTTTACGGTTTGATCTTTATTTTATATTTCGTTCTCGATTACCCATTATCAGCTTGGGCTAAGAAATTAACTAATGAAAGAAAATAGGTGACTATTATGACTGAAGAAATTTTAAAAGTTGAGCATTTAAATAAGTTTTATGATGAACGACAAGTTTTACATAACATTAATTTTTCACTGAAAAAGGGTGAAGTATTAACATTACTTGGACCATCTGGTTCTGGTAAAAGTACCTTACTTAGAACTTTGAATGGATTAGAAGATTATAAAAATGGATCAATCTATTTCCACGAGAAGAAGATTGATCCTAGTCCTAAAGAATGGCAAATCTTGCGACAAAAAATCGGTATGGTTTTCCAAAGTTACGATCTCTTTCCAAATCTAACCGTGATAGAAAACGTCTTACTTGCTCCAGTAAAGGTACAAAAACGTGATGAAAATGAAGTTAAAGAAGAAGCAATTAAATTACTAAAGCAAGTTGGATTAGAGCAATATCTAAATGCTTATCCTAGAGAATTATCAGGTGGTCAAAAACAACGAGTAGCCATAGTTCGTGCATTGGCAATGAAACCTGAAATCATGCTTTTGGATGAAATCACCGCATCCCTCGATCCCGAAATGGTACGCGGAATTGAGGAAATCGTTGAGCTCCTTTCTAAACGTGATCACATGACAATGATTATCGTTACTCACCAAATGAATTTTGCTTTCCGAATTGCAGATGAAGTACTCTTTTTGGAAGATGGCCATATTTTAGAAGATACACCAGGAAAAGAATTCTTTAATCATCCTCAAACGCAAAGAGCAAAAGATTTCCTAGACAGTATGGATTATTAAGGATAAAGCCAATGAAAAAGAAAAATATTTTTAATATTATTATGGGCATCGTTGCTCTGATAGTGGTAGTGAGTGCTGCTTATTTTGGCTTCACACAACCTAATTTAAATAGCGGTACTGCTGGCAGCCGTTGGAGCAATGAAAACGGTATTTCAGAAATTAAACGCCGTGGCTATATCAGAGTTGCAGTTTTTGGAGACTTACCACCATACGGTTGGGTAAATGACCAAGGCAAAAGAGTAGGGTATGATGTTTACTTAGCGCGTAGAATAGCTAAAGATTTAAACGTTAAAATTCGTTTTATTCAAGTAAATGCCAATAATCGTGTAGATACTTTGAATTCAAACAAAGCGGATATAGTTTTAGCTAACTTTACAGTAACGCCTGAACGTAAGGATGTAGTTGATTTTGCCAAGCCTTATATGAAGGTGTCAGTGGGTGTAATTTCGCCTAAAAACGCGCCAATCAAAAGTGCCCAAGAATTAAAGGGTAAAAAATTGATTGTCACTAAGGGCACGACAGCCGAAAACTATTTTGCTAAACAATCTGGTGTTGACTTATTAAAATTTGACTCTAAGACGCAGCAGTTCAACGCGCTAAAAAATGGCCGTGGTGCAGCCTTAGCTGATGATAATTCATATCTTTATGCTTGGGTTAAGAAAAATCCGAAGTATGTAGTCGGCATTAAAAGTATTGGGTCACGCCAGTATGTGTCTCCAGCTGTAAAGAAGGGCAATCTCTCATTATTAAAATGGACCAATCAAGAAATAACTAAGTTAACTCAGGAAGGCTTCTTTGTAAAAGATTATCAAACAGAACTTGCACCATACTTTGGAAAGGATATTAAGCCAACCGACATTATTTTGAAATAAGTTAAAAGAGAACTTCGAAAACGAGGTTCTCTTTTTTAATACCATCATCAAAAAAATAAATGATGTTTTATTTGTATTAAGGGATTGATAACAATGAGACTGAAAAAGAAGAACTTACACTTAAACCAAGAAATTGAACAACACTACAGCTTTAGAAAATTAGCATCAGGTGCGTTGGTTTCCGCAATTATTGGTGCGTTTTTCATAGGGATTAAAACTGAAACAGTTTCAGCTGCTGTAGACAATAATGCTACTCAAGTAACTGTTAAAGAAACAAGCTCTCAAACTTCAACAGATAATTTAGATGTAAATACTGACAGTCACAGTTCTGATAAGACATTAGATAATACTCTTACATACGATAATCAAATTATTAAAAAAGAAACAAATAATACAGAAGCAGAACAGGTTACACAAACTACTGACAAGGAAGAGACTACTACTCAACCAACACAAATTAGCCAAAATGATACTGCCAAGATTAATGTAGAAAAAGATCCTAAACAAGAAACGATCACTACTTCAAAGGCATCATCAGTAGATGCAACTAAACAATTATTAGAATCAAAAACTGAGTCAACCGCTAAATCAGTAACTTTCGGAAATGGCGGTGCTACATTATCAATTAGTCGCAATACAATAGGTGCGACTGGTGATACCACAGCAATTGCTGTTGATTTCAACGTTTCTAATCCAAAAAAGGGCGATCAATATCAAATTGTAATTCCTAAAGGAACTTATGGTATTGGTACTGATGGACAAAATATTCAGTCTGGTGGTACAACTACGATCGCTAATGATGAAGATAAATGCATCATCACTAACACATTTACTGATGATAATGCCGGTACAATTCACCAACAATTTACTTTAAATCCAAGTAATAATTATGGCAGTCAGGATACACCAATGGAATTTATTGGTGATGTACTCAAGAAAATAACCATCACTAAAAAAGATGAAGCTGGAAATTCCGAAACTAAAGAATTGAACTTGACACAAGTTGTTAGTCCAGAAATGAATCCTACATTTAAGCGTACAAGTCCTATAGCTGATTCTGTACGAGCTTTGCCAAATACTGACTATACCTATGAACTTGACATTAATGAAACAGACGGCGTAGCCAAAGGTCTTGATTATTCTAGCAAAAAAGTTAATTCTACAGTGAACACTAATACCATTATTACAATTCCTGTACCTGATAGTTTTGTGTTGAACCAAGATAAAACTTACACGATTAATGATTTTGGCGATCAAACAACTATTACTCAAGCTGTTGGACCCGGTGGCACTATTGTTATTCATGTGCCAAAGCGTAGTGGTCGTCAACATTGGAACAATGGTAGTTTTGGTTATAGAATTGTAGGTCACTATGCTGTTGCTCAGTCAGTTGACGATACTGTAATCAAGGCAGATAAAACAATTCATATCGATCAAACTATCATAAAGGCAGACGGTTTCTTATTAGAGATTTAGATCAACCTTGGACTGAAACTTTACTAGGTAGTAAGCCAAACAATGAAGTACCAGAAATCACACTATCTGCGGATGTTTATGCGGACTCACATCAAATTCCACAAGATGTTGACCCTTCCAAGCTGGTTAACTTTTTTGGTTTTTAAAATACAACCAATCAAGATATTACTACTGCTAAAATTACGCTTACTTTTCCTGATGGTTTAAATATTAATCACTTAGATACTCCATACGATCCAGTTAATTTACCTGACACCATGCCTATACAATAACTTATACCGATGGTCAAACAAACTCTGAGACTATTCAAGCCGGTCAAAGTATTGAAGCCACGGATAATCAAAGTATTGCCAAGGTTGTCATTACACCTAACGTGATTTCTGCTGATGCTATTTTTAACGGTGATAATCGAATTAAAGCCTACGGTACAGTTAATAAGACATTAAAGGCTGGCACACCAATCAAAGACGGTTACGAATTCGATTCCAAAATTGGTTTTGTTTATAGTGGCCTAATTAAAGGCAATGAAAATAGTTGGGTATTTGCAAGTCCTTTATATGCTAGACAAAATTTAGCAGAGCCTAAAACTAGTGTGGGAACTTATTATGAACAACATAAGCGCATGCCTGGTGATAACGATGCAGGATTTCTTTCAGTTTACAGTAATGCAGATAGAAATGCCACTTCTCATAGCGTGCTTGAACCAATTTTCTATTATGTTTTGCCAGAAGGTACTGTTTATAATGGTAATTTTGATCGTGGTTGGAAACAACCTCCGGAACAACAACCAAAGATTACTCACTTTACGGTTGATGACCAAGAAGTAGTGAAGCTTGATTACACTGGTACAGGCTATATCTTTGATACTACCGCTGTTCATAACAATGATGTTCATATTAATAACTTACCTTTGGCTGTCTCATAAATGGGCGATTTACATGTACAGTCCTCATATTAAGATGCTTGAGACACCAGCCAAAGATTATTCAGATTGGAAGAGCACTCAAACTGAAGGAAAATCTGACAATGTTTATGTCTTAGGTAATGGTAACTGGACCATTAGTACTGCTCAACAAGTCCACATTGCATCAGGTATTAAGGGACCAAGCGATGCATTTGCAGTTGATAATACTATTGCTGATGATAAAAATCCTGGGGCATTAGAATATGACTTGAGAATCGACAACAATTTGCAAAAAGTTAATAACGGAGTGGCGGTCATTAATATTAACGACGAGGCCGACAATAACTTCAATTTCACAATGACGGCTCCTGTTAATGTACCTAATGACATTAAAGTTTTATATTCTACATCATTACTTTCAATTTATGAATACAAAATATGTTAATCTTTCCCACGGTAATATCTTTTAAGTTCTTGATATAAAGAACTATTTTCTAGCAAGTATTCATTATAGTGAAAAATTCATAGTATTTTCTGGCAGAAAGGTTGCATTATTGTGACTACAATTGTAAACTAATAAATGTTAGGAGTCTACAAACGTAAACTTAGAATTCAATTAATGGAGGAAGCCAATTGAAGGATGCAAAGAATGTAACCATCACCGATTCTGAATGGATGGTTATGAAAGTAATTTGGACAATGGGACATGCGACTAGTCGTGAACTAATTGATGCTATGAACGAATTAGAAGGCTGGTCAGCCTCAACAACCAAAACGCTACTTCACAGGTTGATTCAAAAACAGGCGGTTGCGCAGCATGGCGGCAGTCGACCATTCACGTATAAGCCGGTTGTTGGCGAGAAGAAATCAATGGCGGCAGCGGCAGATGATTTGTTTGACCATATGTGTGCGATGCGGGTTGGTTCAACAATTGCCGGCGTTATTCAGTCAAGGGAACTCTCACGGGCGGATATTGCGAACTTACAGGCGATTCTAGCTGAAAAGGCCAAAACAGCGCCCGAGGAAGTTCAGTGTAACTGCTTGCCAGGTGATCAAAAGTGTTAAGACTGTGGTGTTCTGTTTACTTTTAGGATTGCTGCACAAAAATCCCGAGCCCGGGGATTTCCACACAAGGAACTTATATTTAGGCTTCTAACCGCTTTGCTACGCACACTTATTTTTAGGAGGGTCGATAATCATGGAAAATAAAGAGGAACATATGAACATGAAAAGTATGAGTGCTAAGAATATGGAAAATAATGAATCAAATATGAGTCATATGGATCACGATATGACCGAAACGGATCACAGCCAAATGAACATGAATCACGGTGATATGGATATGGCTGGGACCGACATGATGATGCACGGTGGCTCAATGATGCATATGGGGAATTTGAAAGTTAAATTTTGGGTCTCCGTTGTCTTAGCGATTCCAGTTTTACTGTTAGCACCAATCATGGGTTTAAACGTTTCCATCCTTAGTTTCAGTTCACCGCTAATTGTTGGCATTATCATCGTTTTGTTTGATACGGCACTTTACTTTTATGGCGGAATGCCCTTTTTAAAGGGGGCTAAAGCGGAAATTCAGAATAAATCTCCTGAAATGATGACGCTAGTAACCCTTGGCATTTCCGTTTCGTATTTCTACAGTTTGTACGCATTTATTGCCAACAACTTCTTGAACCCGGCAAATCCTGTAATGGATTTTTCGTTCGAACTTGCAACCCTGATTTTAATTATGCTTCTAGGACACTGGATTGAAATGAATGCATTGATGGGGGCTGGGAATGCATTACAAAAGATGGCGGCTCTGTTGCCTAAGACGGCCCATCTAGTTACAGATAATGGTGAAACAAAAGAAGTGCCAGTATCTGATTTAAAAGTTGGTCAAGCTTTCCAAGTGCGTTCAGGTGAGAGTATTCCAGCCGATGGTGTTATTACGGCTGGGGAGTCGACCGTGAATGAAGCACTGGTAACCGGTGAATCTGCTGCCGTTACCAAGAACGTTGGCGATAAGGTCATTGGTGGTACAATCAACAATAACGGGACGCTAACGGTTAAAATTAGTGGTACTGGTGACTCCGGCTATCTTTCTCAAGTAATGAAAATGGTTCGAAATGCCCAGCAAGCTAAATCTAAAGCAGAAGATAAAGCTGATTTAGTTGCCAAGTATCTATTTTACGCGGCACTTAGTGTTGGGATTATTGCTTTCTTTGCCTGGTTACCCCAGGGATTGGCGACTGCAATGACGATCATGGTGACCGTCTTCGTGATTGCTTGCCCGCATGCATTAGGATTAGCGATTCCATTAGTGGTTTCTCGTTCTACTACGATTGGCGCTCAAAATGGGCTATTAGTTCGAAATCGCCAAGCCATTGAAGCAAGTCAACATGTTAGCCACGTTCTCTTGGATAAAACTGGCACGTTAACAGAAGGTAAATTTACGGTGAATGCATTGATTCCAAATAATGGGATTGACGAAACAACGTTATTAAGCCGACTGGCCGCCCTTGAAAATAATTCGACTCATCCGCTGGCCCAAGCAATCATTGCTGAAGCCCAAGCGAAGGACATTGAAGTCGTTGCGGCTGAAAAGTCTCAAAATATTCCGGGTGTTGGTATTTCCGGTAATATTGATGGCACTGACTATATGATTGTTAATGGTAACTATTTAACGAAGCAAGGGATCAGGTTTGACAAGGCCACTGCTGATAAATGGGCTGCTAAGGGTAATTCCGTCAGCTTCCTATTGCAGGGCACCCAAGTTCAAGGAATGGTTGCTGAAGGCGACACCATCAAAGCGAGTGCTAAGGAATTAATTAGTGGTCTTCAGAGGCGAGGAATTACCCCTGTAATGCTCACTGGCGATAATCCAAAAGCCGCGGAACACGTTGCTAACTTACTAGGATTGACTGAATTCCATGCAGGCCTATTACCAGATGATAAGCAAAAGATTATTGCTGATTATCAAGCAAAGGGCAATCACGTCATCATGGTTGGTGACGGCGTAAATGATGCACCAAGTCTTTCCGCGGCCGATATTGGAATTGCAATTGGTGCCGGAACCGATGTTGCCATTGATTCCGCTGATGTTGTGTTGGTTAAATCAGAACCCAGCGATATTTTACATTTTCTTGATTTGGCTAAAATCACAAATCGGAAAATGGTTCAAAATCTCTGGTGGGGAGCAGGCTACAATATTGTCGCAATTCCACTCGCTGCCGGTGTGTTGTCATTTATGGGAATCACTCTAGACCCAGCCGTTGGTGCTGTGGCCATGGCGATGTCGTCAATTATCGTGGCAATTAATGCGATGGGATTGACTGGTAAAAAGATAAAAAACGTATAATTAAGTGATGACAAAAACTTATTATAGAAACAAAGCAAAAGGAAGTGAAACTATGTCACAATGGATTCTGATAGCCCTTTTTCTTCTAGCACACCCACTCATGATGCTATTTATGCACAAGGGTATGCACGGTGGCTCTGGTAGTATGGGCTGCTGTGGAAACAACACTCAACAAAATTCCAATAATACTGAAAAGCCACGTAAAAAAGTCAATTAACTTGGGGGTATATATTATATAAAAATATTAACTGGTAGTCGCGGTGATGAGGTCCATGAACACCTTTACGAAAATGGTCAAAGACGGGTTGGTCATCGTATACTAAAGAAAAATACAGTGACAAACAACGGAGAATTTCACCCTGTACCTGGAAATATAGTTCTCATTCCCTTAAAAGGGACGGTGAAACTGACCACACCAGATCAAGAATGTACAATCAAAAATGGTCAACTTGCAATACTTGGACCAACTGATAGTTTTTACTTAACTGCAATTGATGATGTTGAATTTGTCGGTGTTGTTGATATTAAATAGCTCAAAAAGAGTGTCACATGGCACTCTTTTTTATATATGCTGGCTTCTCCATATTTACGACACATATGACTGTTTTAATAAAGTGTATTTCAAAAAAATAGAGGAGAAAGACCAGCTGGTAGTTTGGTCTTTTTTCTCTTGAAAAAAATGCATTCTAAATAGTTAATTCATTTTCTTGTGGTTAAGCTAACACTAGCCTGCCCCGCTCGGGTAGAGTTCTGCATGAGATGCGCTCGCTATGCAATAGCCCGTCGGAGGTTCTTCTAGCCGGGTAATAGGCGCAGAAAAATAGCAGTTCTCCCAGTAGGAAGGGAGAACGCTACTACCTCGTAGAGCCCACACTTTTACTTGTAAAGTATAGTTAGTTATACTTACTTGGAAGTAATCACCGAATTCCAGTTAGAAACTATTTTGTAACTACGTTTTGAGGAGGATAAAATGCGTTCTTACGTCCTGCATTACCCACTAGCGATAGCTAAATTAATGTGTCTGTGCTCCCCTAAAATCTGCTGATTTATTACTGACTAATACAGGAGTTTTTTTATGGGACAGACAATCATATCTGCTATTGGTGTTTATATTTCCACCAGTATAGGTTATTTAATTGTTTTGATTATTTTATTTGCACAGCTATCACAGAATAAACAGAAATAGCATATTTATGCGGGGCAATATCTAGGCACGGGCTTACTTGTAGGGGTGAGTTTAGTTGCTGCTTATGTCGTCAATTTCGTGCCTAAAGCATGGATGGTTGGATTGCTTGGTTTAATCCCTATCTATTTAGGGATTCGCTTTGCAATTGTTGGAGAAGGTGAGGAAGAAGAAGAGGAAGAAACTATTGAAAGATTAGAACAAAGTAAGGCAAATCAACTGTTTTGGACAGTTACATTGCTGACAATTGCGTCTGGCGGAGATAATTTAGGTATCTATATACCTTATTTTGCTTCGTTAGATTGGGCACAGACCCTCGTGGCGTTGCTTGTGTTCGCAATCGGCGTAATTATCTTTTGCAAGCTTAGTCAGGTGCTATCCTCTATTCCGTTAATATCCGAGACAATTGAAAAATACACGCGAATCATTGTGCCCTTAGTATTCATTCCACTTGGACTATACATCATGTATGAAAGTGGCACGATAGAGACTTTTCTAAACTTTATTTTATAGATAAAAAAGCCCCTTAAATGATATGACCCCCGAAATTAGTGTTCTAATTTCGGGGGTTATTTTCATGACTAAATACACTAAAGAAATCAAACTTGCTATCTACCACGAATGGGTAAATGATTACAGAAGAGGCACCTACCTTAGCCGGAAATATGGGATGGGGCGTGGAGGAATCCAGTATTTAGTGGGCTTGATTCAAAAACATGGTGAAGATATTCTGGATCGCCCTCAACAGAAATATACTGCTGATTTCAAGCTTGCTGCCATTGATAGAGTTCTGCTAGGTGGTGAAGCACTTAGACAGGTTTCTCTAGACTTAGGACTTACAAATACAGGCATTCTTGCGAATTGGCTTCGCTCTTTTAAAGAAAACGGGTATACTGTCATTACCAAGAAGAAAGGTAGATCAACCCAAGAATGCCCAAAAGCAAGGACAAACAATGGATCAAAGAACTGGAAGAACAGGTAAAGAGGCTTACAGTCGAGCTTGCATACATAAAAAAATTGGAGGCCTTAATTCAAAAACGTAAGAGCCAAGAAAAGAAGAATTAGCTCGTGCAATCAATGAATTAAGGCAAGAATTGCGGCTTAGCGTTAAGTACATTATCGACGTTATCAATGCCAACCCTGGATTGCCTCATATCTCAAGAAGTAACTACTACTACCAAACCCATAAGCTTGATAAGGATTCTGGTAACCAGAAGCTGATGGATAGAATCAAAGAGATCTTTCTAGAACACAGCCAGCGCTATGGGTACCGGCGAATCTACGGACAGCTTCGCCGGGAAGACTATGAGGTCAACCATAAGAAGGTGCAGAGGCTCATGCAAAAGATGGGCTTATTCGCTATCTCAATCCGCAAGAAACGTAAATACAGCAGCTATTACGGCGTTCAAGGCAAAATCAAGCCAGACACTTAATCAAGCGCAATTTCTACGCAATTATTCCCAACAGACATTGGTTTACCGACGTGACTGAATTCCATCTTAGAGATCAAAAGCTCTACCTTTCTCCAATTATCGATGGTTGTACCCAAGAAATCATCTCCTACAACATTTCTAGGCACCCAGACCTTAAGCAAGTGATGACTATGCTAAATGACGCATTTGAGAAGCACCCGGCTCTTAACGGGCTTATTTTCCACTCAGACCGTGGCTGGCAATATCAGCACCAAGCATATCGAGCTGCTCTGGCTAACAGAGGGATCGATCAGAGTATGTCCAGGTTGGGTAATTCTCTCGATGACGGTTTAATAGAAGGCTTTTTCGGCATTCTTAAGCGGGAGATGTTCTAAGGCCAAGAACATAAATACAAGGACTTAAATGAGCTTGAGAAAGCTATTCACAAATACATCGATTACTACAACAACGTAAGAACCAAGACAGGACGAAAAAGCAAAGAATAAGCCAAAGTGGTACGCCTTCTACTACTGATAAACCGGAAGGACACATTGGCGTAAGTGGTGATCCTATCACTACCGACAAACCGAAATTCCACATTGGTGTAAGTGGCAATCCCATTACTACGGGCAAGCCAGAATTTAAGATTCCAGAAGAACCGAATGTTCCTGAAGTGCCAGATACTCCTGACACAGATGAGCCTGATGAAACTATTCCACCAAAACCCGAATTAAACACCGAAGATTCTGACATAACAGTTAAGCCAGATGCTGAATCAAAACCAAAAGGTAAGTCCAATAACGAAAAATCTACCCGTAAGACTATTCAGCCAAAATCTGAAAAGCAACCTACTGCACCTAAAAAGCATTACAAGGTAAATTCAGCAATTAATACGCCTGAAAAGAATAAAATTATAGCAACTAATACCAAAATTGAATTGCCACAAACTGGTAATTCAGAGAACAGAAATACTAATTTAATTGTTGGAATTCTTTTAAGCTTAGGCACCGGTATATTGTCTAGTCTTGGGTTTAAGAAGCGTAAACATAATTAAAGATAAAAAAAGCAATCAAGTCTCACTTAAAAAAGAGATTTGATTGCTTTTATTTATTTCTTAAATTGATTTTTAACATATTCCGCATAGAGTGGGGTAGATTTGATTAAATCATCATGCTTACCATATCCCGAAACAGTGCCATGATCGATAAAGTAGATACGATCTGCATCAACAATCGTGCTTAACCGGTGTGCTATGACCAAAGTCATCCGATTTTTCATTAATCCACTCAGCGCCTTTTGGACCATTGCTTCTGATTCAGAATCCAAGCTAGCTGTAGCTTCGTCTAACATTAAAATCTTAGGATTGCATAAAAATGCTCTAGCAATTGCGATTCTTTGACTACTATGTTGGCCGTGCATTTCACCCACGTTCAGTTAACTCAAATGGTGCTTGGGATGCTCTTACTCCATGGGGCTACTACAACTTCCCACTACAGCAAAGAATTGAAACTATCAAGTAACCTAAGTTAATCGTAACTGGTGAAAAAGCCCACTCACGTTACATGGCTGAAGAAGCTTATAACCGATTAAAGGATCCAAAAGAACTGGTCATTGTGCCTAATGCAACTCACGTTGACTTATATGACCAAATGGATAAAATCCCATTTGATAAATTTGATGAATTCTTTAAAGAAAATCTTTAATTAACCAACATATTATATAATTCCATAACTGCGAAAAAACGAGTAACGATAATCATTAATAATAATGAAAGTCGTTGCTCGTTTTTCTTTGTCTTCTGTTACAATATAGTAGACTTACAATTAGTTATAAAGAAGCTTAATTATGATTCATAACTCCACCATTGATACTCAACTCAATCACAAGTCTATTCGAAAATTTAAGGATATCACCTTAAATCATGAACAACTAGAAACTTTATACACCGTCTTCAGCCGCACAGCTACTAGCATGTTCATGCAAAACGCATCCCTACTGCACATCACCGATGAAGCCAAAAAACAAAAGATCCAGGAACTTTGCGGTCAAAAATATGTTGGTGCTGAAGGAGACCTATTTATTTTTATTGTCGATCTTTACCGCAATCAGCAAATTAGAAAGCAACTAAACAAAGATGACGGTAGAGTACATACAACCGATATTTTCTTCCAAGCAATGGAAGATACATTGCTTGCTTTTCAAAATGTGGCTAATGCCGTTGAAAGCATGGATTTAGGTTATGTGCCTCTTGGTACAATCAATGATCATCCTTTGCAAATGCTAAAAACTCTTGATCTACCTAAGTTAACTTTTCCTGTTTTAGGGATGCAAGTTGGCGTGCCCGATCAAGAGCCACAATTAAAGCCACGTTTGCCACTTAAATTCATATGTTTTGAAGATTCATATCCAAAAGATTTTGATGTTAAAGATTTAAAGGACTACGATCAAGTCGTGACTACTTACTATGATTTACGTGATAGTAATCGCCGGATTGATTCATTTACTAAGCAAATTACGGGCGCTAAGCTCAATAATCATGAAACTGATCGTGATCAATTAGTAAAAGAATTACATCAACAAGAATTATGTCTTGATTGAATAGAGCTTGTGCCATATTTTTGGTAAAATCATTCATGAAGGAGTTCTTCTTTCTGTATGTTTTTTTGTTCAAACCAATCATACGAGAAAGGAACTCCTTTTTCTAATAGTTTAAGAAATTAATTTAAAGAATCATTCATCCTTACACAAACTATTTTACGGTCTCTTTTTTTGCTTAACATTAGGATACTGGTCTATTTTATTTAAGTCTTAATAAATATATTTGACTTAATCATTCTTAGCTAATTTTTCATATCCAGCTTTAGTAAAACGATTTAACATTTGCACATCATGGGCCCATTTTTCATTCTTTTGGAAATGATTGGCACGATTAACAGCGAAAGAGCCATGAATAATATACGTAAATAATGTTTCGGCATCTTCTTTACTTAACCCGGTTTTCTTAATAATTAACGGCAAGACTTTACCTCGCTCATGAGCAACTATCCGACCAATAATGTATTCACTTAAATCAGGATCCATTAATAGACTTTGATATTTATCTGAATCTCCGATCCGTTGACAAGCAGGTACTAAGGATTCATTTTTATTAAGATAATCAAAAGAATAGTGGTCCTCTGTATCTAATCCTGTAGCTGATTCCTGAACTAAAAATAGGACATCATTGAGAACGGCATTTAACACATCAGTTATTGATGTGAAATGTAAATAGAAAGTAGAACGAGTAATATCAGCTTCACGACAAATTTGAGTAATAGTAACTTTAGAATATGATTATTCTTTAACTAATTTAATAAAAGCATCTTTAATTACTCTAATTGTATAAAGTGTTCTACGATCTGTTTTTCTTCTTTTGATTTCTACCATAGCTTATTAACTCACAATCTTATTCTTTAATACTAAATCGTTCAATAATATCACCTTGATCAGGGAATAGCTGCAGCAATTTATCTTTTCTTGGCACATATATTGCGCCATCACTACCATCTGGTAGTTCGGTAGATATTTATGAAAATCCTACACCATTATTTTCAGCAGTTTCAATTGCAATAAAAGTTCCTGGATCAGCATAAAAACCACGAATTTCATTTTTGCTTTTATCAGGTCCTAATCTAACTTTATAATATTGTCCATTTTGAGTAAAGCAATGAATTACTGCAGCATCCCCAATAGAATACATCCAGGATTGACCATATTGAACTGTATGCAAAAGGGAAGGATGGTCTTTATCAATTTGACTACCTGGTCTAATGCCATTATCTACCATGTAATTAGGATAAAACAGCTGCATAACTTCATCCTGCTTTGCTTTTTGCTCAAGCGTTAATTGAGGTTCAGCTTTAGGAGTAGTAGGGCCTTGTGTTTTGGCGCCCTAACTTTTGCCAGTTGATAATTCCTAAAACTACACTAATCGAAGAGGAATATCCAATTGATTTTTCAGCAATTTTACTAGGTATCAACAATTCACCCTCGGAAAGAACTTTTTAAAAAGCGTATCTTGATTAGTAGTCACAAAATGCACTGGTTTATCGCCAATTAATTGTTTGAGATATTCATAAGTTAGTTTCTGCGGCGGAATTTTGAGAATCATTTTTAAAAGATTCAAGCATAAAAGCCCGATGCTCTTCTTTGGAATTAAATTGAGTATAAAAGCCATTGAAGATACCTTCAAAATGATATTTATCATAAAAGTATTTCATACGCTTTATGAATAGAGGACTAGCAGAATACCAAAAATCCATTCCTGCCGCATTAGACATTCCACTTCCGGCTCCAACAATAATGGCATCTGCCTTTTTCACATGGTTTACTAATTCATCAATTTTATTCATATAATGTTTACCTCATTTTTTATTAGATTGTTTACTCTTATACATGCTGTATAGAACTTGATGTAAACATCATATGGTAAAGGGGTTAGGCAGTTAAGCACATTCACGGCAAAATGTCAGATTCAGATAATGGACAGATTTGAGATTATGTAGTGAATTTGCCTTTCATATTTTATTTTTGTATAGTTTGTTAAAAATATATGCAAAAAGGGGGAAGAAAAGATATGACACTTATTTACTCCAGAAAAGCTAATATAAATGATATTGATAGTATTATGCCAATCATCGATGACGCTAAGGCATTTTTAAAGAAAGCTGGTAGCACGCAGTGGCAAAGCGGATATCCTAATAAGCAAACTATCACTCAAGACATAGAAAATAATGTTGGGTGGGTTTTAGTTGTTGATCACCAGATAGCAGGTTATGCAGCTGTGATTGCTGGAATTGAACCCACTTATCAAGTAATAGATGGTCAATGGCATAATGATCAAGATGAATACGCAACCATCCACCGAATGGCTATTAGCAGCCAATATCGCGGGATGCATCTAGCAAATTACTTTTTCTCTAATTTAATTTCATTACAAGTGACAAACAATATATCTAACTTTAGGATTGATACTTTTAAGAAAAATGCAGTTATGCAGCATTTAGCTAAAAGTAACGGCTTTACTATCAGAGGAACGATAAAAGTAGATGATCCGATCGATCCCGAAAGAATTGCTTTTGAATTAAATTTATAAAGCATATCAGTTTACTAATTTATCTGTATCCGCTACCATGGGAGTATAAGCAACGTTGTATGTTTTAAATCCTAAGGAGGATTTTTATGAAATATCAAAAGACTAAAGAAATTTTAAATCAAGCAATTGCTGACCTTAGTCAATTACAAATGGTAGTACGTCAACAACACTGGTACATGCGTGGACCAGAATTTTTGAACTTACACCCATACTTAGATGAAGTAATGGAAGAATTAGACAACCAACGTGACTTAATCGCTGAAAGATTAATCACCATTGATGGTTCTCCATACTCAAGCTTGGCAGAAATGGTAGATCATTCTACAATTGAAGCTCACCCTGGCAAATGGGGCACACCTACTACAGAACGTTTTGCGACTATTGTTGATGGCTATCATCACTTGGAACACCTTTACGAAAAGGGAATTAAAGCCGCAGATGAAGAAGGAGACTACAGTTCAAGTGATATCTTAACTACTTGCCACAATGACCTCGAAAAGAGAATTTGGATGATGACAGCTGAGATTAATCAAGCTCCTGGAATTGATGAATAATTTAAAATAAATTCAAAACAAAAAAAGACAGTAAGCTAGAAACATGCTTACTGTCTTTTTGTCATCTAATATCTACTTGTTCTTTTTCAAATATCTCACTCAACTTTTTAACTAATACTATCTATTAGCATTCTCCCCACAATATAAAAGTCCAGAAAAAGGGTGATTCACTCTCTAACAAGAATTGTACCAAATTAAACAAAAAGTTGATACTATTTTTTAATTATCTAAATTTATATTTTGTTCATTTGAATCATCACCAAAAAATTCGACTAAGACATCCGCATCAGGATACAGTTCGGGGTACAGATTTAAATATTCTTTTATATTGTTACAATATTCTATATTTTCTCTTTCTTGACTATAATGATACAATTCATCAAAATCTAAATTTGATTGCGATAATAACCACTCACGATAAATCGTTAAAATTCGAATTACTTTTTGCACATTAAAGATATACAGATAATTATAACCAAACCGCTTAGTTAAAGCTTTCAATGACTATTTTTATTAACTTTAATGTCATTTAGATCTTGCAACAATTTTATCTTAGTATGGTCATCCATATAATCAGCACTCAATATCTTTTTAACGGTATTTTTATGCTTTTGTTCACTAACGGTTTTACCTACCAATATACCTATGCCACAGAATACAGTAGATTTAATAATCTTTTTTACTAACATCATATTTATTCTCTTTACTTTATAAAACACTAGTAATTACATTATATTTGCTTATACCTAAAATATTACTTTAAACTATAATTATTACCAATCATTAAACTAATTATTACAAAAAGGAATGATTTAATGGCTAATTGGCGTACACTATTTCCAGCTCGAATTTTAAGTCGCGGCGAAATATACTATGACAATCTAATGATCAAGTCTTTTGATCTTGCACAAGATAACGAACATTTTGCTGCAACGATTCAAGGTGGAGTAGGCCAGTATTATAACGTTTCAGGTCGACTTCGTTTAGACGGTCGTGCTTCTGAATTAAAGTGCAATTGTCCATGGGCTAAGAAGGGCCATCGTTGTAAACATGAAGTAGCGGCACTTCTAGCAACAGAAAATGAACAAAAAACAAATAAAAAATATTCTACAACTCAAGGGACTCATTTTAGTGATTTACTTTCTGAAGACATAAAAGAAAGTATTATTAAAGCCCAGCCCGCAGTTAATCCACTAGACATTATTGGAGATAAACTCTGTAATAAGCAAGACTATCAAACTGCTATGCAACTAAAGCTGAATTTAACAGAAATTAGTTGTGATCATTTAGATAATAAAATGCGTTCTTATGAATATATTTGGCATTTAGAGCAGTACGATGGCAGCTGGGTAACATTGGATGTCCAATTTACACGTTGGCAAATCATTGCAATTGATTTTAATGCTTTTCATAAGCTTTCTGTAAATCAAGAGGTAATCAATGCTTTGACTTGGCTTAAATTTATTCCTGAATACCTTAAAGATGATCCTTTTGATATAACTAATGATGCTGCATTACAGCTTCTTTCACTATATTCCACTAAGCCTAAGGAAGATAATGATCCAATAGTTTTAAGGGCTCAAACCAACAATTATGGCTCTATGCTTAGTATTCAATTTAAATTGGGTAAAGGAAATCATCTTTATCAGCTTAAGGATCTGAATCATTTAATCGATATGGTTCATGATCAACAACCGATAAAATTGGGCAAATTTTTCAACGAAGTAATTGATTCCGAAAAAATGGATACTAGTAGCAAGCGGTGGCTAGATTTTATTAAGAAGATTGTCGATGCTCGCAACTTAAATAAATGGGGATATTCTACTGAGACTCTTGATCGCATCGATGTCAGCGATTCAATTGCTGATGAAGTAAATGATTTATTGTACCAAGGATCAAAGCTATATTCTGGGACTCGTCTTGTAGGTTATACTACCGATAAACTGACAGCTAATATCCAAATTGAAGAAGAAAATGGCAGTGCTCATATTCTAGTAGAAGATTTTCCGACCTCAACACTAATAACGGGAAATGACAATTTTTATGGTTATTACAAAGGCGTATGGATTAAATATGAGAGCCTCACTCCTAAGTATTTAGCTCAGTTAGGCTTGCATCCCGGTGAAGAATTACGTTTTAGCAAGAAAAACGTTACTGAATTTACACGAAAAGTTTTGCCTAAATTAGAGCAATCTGATTATCTAGAGATATCTGGCGCTAATAAATTACGAGCTATTTTGCCACCTGAAGCAAATTTTACATTTAAATTCGACTATCAAGATAATAATGCCCTGTGCCAAGCCCTTGTTCAATATGGCAAAAATACATACTTACTAAATCGCAATTTTTCTCAAACTGAGCGCCGTGAAGCTAAAAGAGAAAATGAAATTGAACAACTAGTTAAACAATATTTTTCTGATTTCAAGAATAATGAATATCTGTTGTCTAATGATGATTTAGATCGCTTAGGCGAATTCCTTGATCATGGAATTGCCAAATTTAAAGAAATTGGCGAGGTGCAAATTACGCCAACGTTTAGATCTCTCCTAAAAAGTACCAATACCAAGATGGAATTAGGTGTGAGCGTTAACTTAACCAATGAACTAATTGATGTAGATATCTCCAGTCAAAAAATGAGTTGGGAAGATATTCAAGCTGCACTTAAGGCATATCAAGAAAAGCGGCGCTATTTTGTTTTATCTAATGGTCTACTTCAGCATACCCAGCAACCAACTATTGAGCAATTAGCTCAAACACTGCATGATTTAGATATCAGCTTTACAGATTTTATCCATGGAAAATTACAATTACCTGCTTATCGTGCCTTTTACTTTGCCAAAGAAATGAAAAAAGCTAATTCTTTACATTTCTCCAGTAATGAAGCTTTTAATCAATTAATTAATGATTTAAACAAAAACCAATTAAAACCAAGTAAGCTGCCTACTAAGCTAAAAAGTGTCTTACGTCCTTATCAAAAAGAAGGATTTAATTGGCTTAGTACATTAGTTAATTATAATTTTGGCGGAATTCTAGCCGATGAAATGGGCTTAGGTAAAACTCTACAGGTAATTGCTTTATTATTAACTAGGAAAAAGAAAAATAGCACTAGTTTAGTAGTAGCACCAGCATCGGTTATCTATAACTGGCAGAATGAAGCACAAAAATTTGCGCCTGAATTAAAAACTGCTGTACTAGGTGGAACTAAAAAAGAGCGAGCATTAATTCTCTCTAACGCTAATAATTACGATTTATTGATTACCTCATATCAATCTTTAAATCGTGACTTGGAATCTTATCAGGGACTTGTTTTCGATATCCAAATTCTTGACGAAGCACAAAATATCAAAAACCACCAATCAATTACAGCTCAATCAGCTAAAGTTATTAAGGCTCATCATAAGCTTGCCTTAACAGGTACACCAATCGAAAACAAATTAAGTGAATTATGGAGCATCTTTGATTATTTAATGCCTAATTTTTTAGGATCATATCTAAACTTTAAGAAGAAGTTTGAGATACCAATAATTAAAGAAGAAGACGAAAATGCCGAAAATCAATTAGTTGAAATGGTAACGCCATTTATTCTGCGCAGGCTAAAAAAGGATGTTTTAAACGATTTACCTGCAAAAGACGAAGAGATCGTTTACGTTACTATGGGTACTAAGCAAGCTGAACTTTATAAACTACAAACGCAAAAGTTAATAGCCGAATTAGCTCGTCAGGGGGATGCAGAATTCAAGCGTGCTCATTTTAAAATCTTTGCGCAAATTACTAAATTACGTGAAATTTGTTGTGATCCGCATTTATTGTATGAGAATTATCATGGTAACTCTGGCAAATTGATTATGACTATTAAGCTAATCAAAGCAAATATAGAAAATGGACATAAAATTCTCTTATTTTCACAGTTCACTTCAATGCTAGAGATAATTCAAAACAAGTTAGCTAAACTAAAGATTCCTATTTTTGTAATTACAGGAGTAACTGCTAAGAAAGAACGTCAGGAAAAAATTCGTCAGTTTAACACATTAGATAAACCTGGCATCTTTTTAATCTCTCTTAAAGCAGGGGGAACTGGCATTAATTTAACTAGTGCTGATGTAGTTATTCACTATGATCCGTGGTGGAATTTAGCTGCGGAAAATCAGGCAAGTGATCGTGCTCACCGTATGGGACAAAAACACACAGTTAAAATTTATAAAATGGTTACCCGTGACAGTATTGAAGAAAAAATTATTTCGTTACAACATAAAAAAGCAGACTTAGCCAAGATAATTTTAGATAATCATGATGTCGCACAAGCTACAATGAGTAAAGAAAATTTATTAAAGATTCTAAAATGATTTTGCACTTGCGAACTACTGTTTGCATAGGTATAATAAAAAACTAAATATAAAACCAACAAGTTATATACTTGCTGGTTTTATATTTAGTTTAATTTAGTGATGTTTTTTATAATACCAATAATATAATCCGAATGGCACCATATTTTCTTGGTGATGCTTTAGACGAATTATATTGCTTCGATGGCTCCAGTAGATTAAGACTACGAGCAGTCCACTGATAATGCTTAAGGCAAGATCGTGGAAGAACAATGAAGCTATAAAAATCAAAACTACTGAAATTAGGCTAGTTAATGAAACCATACTTGTAATAAACAAGATTGGGAAAAAGATGACTGCACAAATTAAAAAGAAGTGGATATTATAGCCTAATAAGAAACCGGCTGATGTAGCAACGGCTTTCCCACCTTTGAATTTTAAAAAGATTGGGAAGGCATGCCCTAAAATTGCAGCTAGGCCAAAAATCAGGCTAAGATAATGAGGTCCTAGATGAAATAGAACTGGTAATAATGTAGCTATGGTTCCCTTGAAAAAATCTACCAAGAAAACAATAATTCCAGCTAATGGACCTAATACTCTAAAAGTATTAGTAGTACCTATATTACCAGAGCCATATTTCCTTATATCTTTGTGAAAGAAGATTTTTCCCACTAATACACCCGTCGGAAAAGATCCGATCAAGTATGCTAAAATAAAAAACGATGCAAATTTTAATGCAAACATATTCAACAACTCCTATTAATCTATCGCTATTTTAGCAAAGATTATTCCTTAAATATACGGTGTTGGTGAATTATTGAGTAAATGGGGGATTTTTTAGTGGCAAAAGCTAATACTTATGATGATTCTTCAATTCAAATATTACATGGACTAGAAGCTGTTCGTAAACGACCAGGTATGTATATTGGTTCAACAGATATACATGGTCTTAATCAACTAGTTTACGAAATAGTCGATAACTCTGTTGACGAAGCCATGGCCGGCTTTGGTAAAGAAATTGATGTAACTATCCATAAAGATAATAGTGTAACTGTAAGAGACTTTGGACGTGGGATGCCTACAGGAATGCATAAGTCAGGAAAGCCAACTATTGAAGTTATTCTGACTGTACTCCATGCAGGTGGTAAATTTACTGAACAAAACTATAAAACATCAGGTGGACTTCATGGTGTAGGTTCATCCGTAGTAAATGCACTTTCAAGTTATATGAAAGTACGTGTTGTTCGAGATGGAAAGGCATACGAAGAAGAGTTTGAAAAGGGTGGACATCCTATTGGAACTCTTAAGTGTTTAGGCAAAACTAAAGATCCTACTGGTACTACAATTACTTTTAAACCAGATGCTATGATCTTTTCAACAACTAAGTATAAGTATGAGACTATTCAGGAACGTATTCGTGAGTCTGCCTTTTTGCTTAAAGGTGTTAAGTTTGTTTTAACTGATGAGCGAGAACCTGAACATCATGATGTATTTCAATATGATGATGGAATTAAATCTTTTGTTTCTTATCTAAATGAAGGTAAGGGAACTATTAGTGATGTTTTCTATTTTGAAGGAAAACAAGATGGCATGGAAATTGAATTTTCCGGTCAATATAGTGATGGATATTCAGAAAATTTAGTATCTTTTGTTAATAATGTTCGTACTGGTGATGGTGGTACTCATGAATCTGGTGCTCGCAGCGGATTTACACGTGCTTTCAACGATTATGCTAAAAAGCAGGGACTACTTGGTAAAAAAGATAAAAATATCGATGGTTCAGATTATCGAGAAGGTTTAAGCGCTGTTTTATCAGTGAAAATTCCAGAAGAATTACTTGAATTTGAAGGTCAAACTAAAGGTAAATTAGGCACCCCACAAGCACGTTCAGCAGTTGATTCACTCGTCTACGAAAAGATGTCTTATTATTTGATGGAAAATGGTGAATTAGCTCAAGAATTGGTGAAGAAGGCACAACGAGCTAGGGATGCACGTGAAGCTGCTAAAAAGGCTAGAGACGAAAGCAGAAACGGCAAGAAAAGACGCAAAAAAGAAGTTCTTTCTGGTAAGCTTACCCCTGCTCAATCACGTAATCCTAAAAAGAATGAATTATTCTTAGTCGAAGGTGACTCTGCCGGTGGTTCAGCAAAACAAGGCCGTGACAGACGCTTCCAAGCAATTTTGCCTTTACGTGGTAAAGTTTTAAATACTCAAAAAGCTAAATTACAAGATATCTTTAAAAACGAAGAAATCAACACTATGATTTATACCATTGGTGCAGGTGTAGGTGCTGAATTTGATGTTGATGATTCAAATTATGACAAAGTTATTATCATGACTGACGCCGATGACGACGGTGCTCATATTCAGATTTTGCTTTTAACCTTTTTCTACCGCTATATGCGTCCAATGATTGAAAAGGGAAAGGTATATATTGCTCTTCCACCTCTTTATCGTTTACAAAAGGGACGTGGCAAGAAAGCAGAAATTCAGTATGCCTGGACAGATGAAGAGCTTGCTAAAGATGAAAAGACTATGAAACGTGGCTATTCATTACAGCGTTTCAAAGGATTGGGTGAAATGAATGCTGAACAACTTTGGCAAACAACCATGAATCCTGAATCCAGAATGCTAATTCGAGTAAAAATTGATGATGCTGCTCTTGCTGAACGACGAGTAACTACCTTAATGGGTGATAAAGTCGCTGCTAGAAGAAAATGGATTGAAGAAAACGTTAAATTTAGAATGGGCGAAGATAGCTCAATCTTAGAATCAGAAGATGATTAAAGAAGGTTTTTAATTAATGACCACAAAAGAACGAATTCGTGAAATGCCGCTTGAACAAGTTATGGGCGAGCGTTTTGGGCGATATTCCAAATATATTATTCAAGAACGGGCTTTACCTGACATTCGTGATGGATTAAAGCCTGTTCAGCGACGCATTCTTTATGCAATGTATCAAGATGGAAATACCTATGATAAGCCATTTAAAAAGGCCGCAAAGGCTGTTGGTAACATTATGGGTAATTTTCACCCACATGGTGACAGTTCTATCTACGGTGCTTTAGTTCACTTATCCCAAGATTGGAAGATGCGTGAACCATTAGTAGAAATGCATGGAAATAACGGGTCAATGGACGGTGATGGTCCTGCGGCTATGCGTTATACTGAATCTCGCTTAAACAAAATATCAAACATGCTTTTGCAAGATATTGATAAGCAAACAGTTAAAATGGTTCTTAATTTCGACGATACTGAATATGAGCCAACTGTTTTGCCAGCCCGTTTTCCTAATTTATTAGTCAATGGGTCAACGGGTATTTCTGCGGGGTATGCTACTGAGATTCCTCCACATAACCTTGGTGAAGTAATTGATGCTACTATTTATTTGCTAAAACATCCTGATGCTTCATTAGAAGATCTAATGAATTTTGTGAAAGGCCCCGATTTTCCTACTGGTGCTATTGTTATGGGAACTAAAGGCATCAAGGAAGCATATAAAACTGGTAGAGGTCGTATTCAAGTTAGAGCTAAAACCAGTATTCAAGAAATTCGTGGACACCGTCAAGAAATTGTAGCAACAGAAATTCCATTTGATGTTAACAAGGCTCTTTTAGTCAAAAAGATTGACGAGATTCGATTAAATAAAGAAATTGATGGTATTGCTGAAGTACGTGATGAAACTGACCGTCATGGTCTGTCTATCGTTATCGAACTAAAAAAAGATGCAGATGCTCAAAACATTTTAAACTATTTATTTAAGAATACTGATTTACAGGTTTCTTATAACTTCAATATGGTTGCAATTGATCATATGACTCCTGTTCAAGTAGGCTTAAAGCGTATCTTATCATCCTACTTAGAACACGAAGAAGACGTTGTAACTAAGCGAACCAAATTTGATTTAAATAAAGCTGAAGCACGTCTAGAAATCATTCAAGGTTTGATTCATGCGATGGATATTCTTGATCAAGTTATTAAGACCATCCGTGCTTCAAAAAACAAGGCTGACGCTAAAAAGAACTTGGTTGCCAAATATAAATTTACTGACAATCAAGCCGAGGCAATTGTTTCTTTACAACTTTATAGATTAACTAATACTGATGTTAATGCATTGATTGCCGAACAAACTAAGCTCAATAAACTTGCAGAAAAATACCGTAAACTTTTGTCAGACCGAAAGACCTTAGAAAAAGAAATTATTAAAGAACTATCAGCTGTAAAAAAGGAATTTGCTAGTCCTCGTCGTACTGAGATTTCTGAAGAAAGTGCTAAAGTTAAAATTGATGAAAAAGCATTAGTTGCTGATGAACAAGTACGTGTATTAATCAGTCGTGATGGTTACTTAAAGCGTTCTTCACTTAGATCATACCAATCTACTGATGATGCCGATAATGGCTTACCAGATGGAGATAAAGTAATTTATGAAAATACGTTATCCACTTTATCTAATCTTTATCTATTTACTAATCATGGTAATGTTATCTACCGACCAGTTCATGAGTTAGTAGAAACTAAATGGAAAGAAACTGGGCAACACCTTTCTCAAGAAATTGGATTAGACAGTGATGAACAAATTATTCGTGTCTTTGTATTCGATAATTTAAACGTAACTAAAAACTTTGTTCTAGCTACCAATGATGGTTATATCAAACAACTTGAATTGACTAACTTGCAACCAACTAGAACTTATAAATCACGTGCTATGACAGCTATCAAATTAAAGAATAAAGATAGCTTATTGATTGGGGTAGATCTAATTAATCCTAATGATAAAAAGGAAATCACATTATTTACTCATCGAGCATATGCAATTAGATATGACATCAGTGAAATTCCAACGTCAGGTTCTAAAGCGGTAGGGGTTAAGTCAGCTAACCTTAAAGATGACGATTATATAGTCGGCTATGTTTTAGTTGACAGTCAGTATCTCGATTTAATGCATGTTGGTTTAATTACTCAACGGGGTGCATTTAAGCAATTTAAGCTTTCTTTAGTTAATAAGGTATCTCGTGCCAAACGTGGGGTATTAGTTTTACGCGAACTAAAGACTAAACCACATAGAATTGTAGCTTTAATGCCTTACGCTCAAGATCATATCCTACATGTTACTACCTCTAGTGACCGTCACATTGAAATTAAGACTAATGAATATCCATTAGGTGATCGTTATTCAAACGGTTCATTTGTTATCGATACAACGGTAGATGGTACACCAACAGATATTGAATTAGGTCGTCCAATTAGTAGTCAGAATTAATATCATGCTTATTATTTAATAACATTTTATAAAAAGAAAATAGTGCTGAGACATTTGTTTTGACACTATTTCTTTTTGGATAGATAATAAATTATGTTATGGGACATGACTTATCATAAAATAAAATTTCGAGAAAGAAGATAATTGTTATGCCTAAAACTGATACAATATTGTCGGCTAAATTATTACGTTATTTTTTACAACTAATTGATACAATGAACTACACCCAAGCAGCTCAAATTTTGGGAATTACCCAACCAGCATTAACTCAACAAGTTAAAAAGCTTGAGCATGCTATTGGTGCGCCCTTATTTGGTCAAATGGGTAAGAAGCTATATTTAACCGAAGCAGGGAAAGAAATGGAAACTGCTGCAGTTGAATTGCTTAATACTATCAATGGAGTTGTAAGTGATATTCAAGAATATACTCAAGCAGATAAAGGTCATATCTCTGTAGGGATCTTGGATTCACTTCAATCAGATCTTTTCCATAAATTCTTAGGTGAATTTAATAAGAAATATCCTGATGTAACCTTTACTATCAATTATTTTGATCGTAAAGAGCTATGGCGTAGGTTGGATACCAACCAAGTTGATATGGCGATTATGTATTTACCTGACAATACGAAGAAGGAAGATACTAATTTACGTCACCAGTATAATTACGAACACTTCTATGATGATCGATTAGTAGTTTTAACTCATAAAACAACTGTTGAAGCTGAAGAAACTTGTCCAGTTTCACGCTTTATAAATAGAAAATGGGTCGCATATCCTGACAATTTCTATTTGACACCTTTAATGCATGAATACTTCGGTAAAAAGAATAAGCCGATTATTCCTATTAAAATTGGATCTACAAAAGAATTAATCAAAATGGCTGAGAATTCAGATTACGATACCTTTATTACTCAATCCTATTATGACGCCCATCGTGATGAAATTGACTCAACCAATTTGACTCCAATTTATTTGAAGGAAGATCATGGATTTCATATTTCCTACGTTTATCGTAAAGGCAAGCTTGAAATACCTAGAATGCAAAATCTCTTAAAAGAATGGGAAAAGTTCTTGGACAAGCATCAGAATTTTAGTAAACTATTAGTAGATCAAATAAAAAGTTAGAAAAAGAGGCAATTTATTCAATGGAAAAAGAATTTGTTTTCGGACACCAAAATCCAGATACTGATGCTATTGGTACTGCCATTGCATTTTCATACTTACAAAATAAATTAGGCTATAACACTGAAGCTGTAGCTTTGGGTGAGCCTAATGATGAAACTGCATATGCCCTTAAGAAGTTTGGTTTTGAAGCTCCTCGTGTTATCAAAGAAGCTGCTCCAGAAGTTAAGGCTGTAATGTTAGTTGACCACAATGAACCTCAACAAAGTGTCTCAGATATCGATAAAGTTAAGGTTACTCATGTTGTTGATCACCACAGAATTATGAACTTCAATACTGCAGATCCTTTATACTATCGTGCTGAACCAATGGGTTGTACTTCAACCATCGTTTGGAAGATGTTTAACGAAAATGGTATTGAAATTCCTGAAAAACTTGCTGGATTAATGCTTTCAGCTATTATTTCAGATACTTTACTTCTTAAATCACCAACTACTACTGATGATGATAAAAAGGCTGTTGAAGCATTAGCAAAAATTGCCAACGTTGACTACAAAGAATATGGTTTAGCAATGCTTAAAGCAGGTACTAACATTAGTAATAAATCAGAGGAAGAATTAATTGATTTAGATGCTAAGAGCTTTGCTTTAAACGGCCACAACGTACGTGTAGCACAAATCAATGTAGTTGACCTACCTGAAGCTTTGGAACGTAAGGATGCCTTTTTAAAGGCTATGGAATCAGCATCAAATGATAATGGTTATGACATGTTTATGCTTTTAATCACTAACATTCTTGATTCAGATTCTGAAGCTTTAGTAGTTGGTTCTAATGAAACTAAAGAATTGTTTGAAAAAGCTTTTGATAAGAAGCTTAATGATTCAGAAGTTAAGTTGCCTGGTGTTGTATCACGTAAGAAACAAGTAGTTCCACCATTAACAGAAGCTTTTGAAGGCTAATTTTTAGGTTCTACTAAAAATGACTAGGGAACATATCCCTAGTCATTTTTTTATCTTAAATTTAAAGGAGATAATAATATATGTCATACCCACAACTAGATTTAGAAAATATTACAGGTCCTCGTGCTACTATTAAGACTAATCACGGTGATATTAAGATTCAATTATTCCCAAAACAAGCTCCAATGACCGTTGAAAATTTTGTTCGATTGGCAAAAAAGGGATACTACGATGGTACTATTTTTCATCGTGTAATTAGTGATTTCATGATTCAAGGTGGTGACCCTGAAGGAAATGGTACTGGAGGCACTAGTATTTGGGGCCATCCTTTTGAAGATGAATTCTCACGTGATTTATTCAATCTTCGTGGTGCATTATCAATGGCAAATTCAGGTCCTAATACCAATGGCAGTCAATTCTTTATCGTCCAGAATAAGAACATGCCTAAGCGTTACATCAAGCAAATGGAGCCAGCTGGTTATCCTAAAGAAATTATTCATGCTTATAAGCAAGGAGGAACCCCATGGTTAGATGGTCGTCATACTGTTTTTGGTCAAGTAATTGATGGCATGGATGTAGTCGATGAAATTGCCAAGGTAAAGAAAAATAAAATGGATAAGCCTCTAGAAGATGTAGTTATAAATAATATAGAAATTTAAGACTAAAAAAAGAAGTTGCGCTCGCAACTTCTTTTTAATTCATTTCTTTTAAAAGTACGATGAGTGACTTACATACTCGTTCAGCTTGATCGTCTGGTAATTTTCTTAACTCATTAGTAACTTTTTGAATGAAAATTGGCGTATTGTTAACATGATTTTCTAGCTTAATATTTTTAGCAGAATAAGCATTATTAATAATATCTGGTGTACTAGTGTTCAAAGCCCGAGCTATTGAATCAAGCTTCTGAATACTAATGTTTTGATCTTTAGTTCTTTCTAAGCGTGAAATAAAATTAACTGAAAGATCGCTAAGTTCAGCTAAGTCCTCCTGTGTAAGTTTTTGTTCACGTCTTCTACGAGAAATTTCTTCTCCTAAATTAATATTCACAAAGCATTCGATCCTTTCAAGTTACTTATACCTTTATAGTTATAGACTATAAAAGTTTCAGGATAAAATGAATAAACTATTTTACAGTCTCTTATCCCGTGATTCCACTTAGGTAATTCTAACTCAAAAACCCTATAAAATTAAGTAATTTGAAAGATAATCTTAAGAAATTATATTTTTGTTCTATATAAAGTTTATAATGTAAACTGATTATAAATTAAGAGGGGAATTAATGAAGAAATGAATTTAAAAGAGATTTTTAATAAATATGAGCGTCCTGCAGAATCTAGACAATTAGCATGCGCTCTTACTTTTTGTGGAGGATTTGTGGATGCCTATACATATATTCAAAGGGGACATACATTATCTGCTGGACAAACTGGAAACATTATTTTCTTCAGTTCAGCTTTAGCTGACCATAATATAGCTGGCATGATTAACCGTTCAAGTACATTTATCGCTTTTTCTTTAGGATTGCTCGTAGTAGGTCTTTTCCATAAGTACGTTAAAGGATATTATTGGAGAGTATTTTGTTTGTTTCCAATTTTGGCTATTTGCTTAATTGTTGGTTTTTTGCCGCGTAGTGTTCCTAATTATTATATTGTGCCGGCAATTGCGTTTGGACTAGCCATTCAAAATGCATCATTCAGCAAAATTGAAGGAATGGGATATAATAATGCATTTACAACTGGAAATCTAAAGAAATCAGTTGTTGCTTGGAGCGCATTTTTCTTTGGTGAAGATAAAAGCCAACATACAGCTGCAGTAAATTATATGTTATTAGTAATTTCATTTGGAGTTGGTGCAATTGTTTCAGCAATTCTTCAAAAGTTTTTTGTGGCGGATTGTAAAATCAAATTGAACACTTCGTTCAAATATTAAAAAAAGTCCATT